>NZ_CP026234.1:0-280328 GCF_002934505.1 Citrobacter freundii complex sp. CFNIH4 | reverse complement strand
GATACGGTACTGGGGCTGTAACACGATGTTTTGCTAAAATCTCCCAGACTTGTTCTTCAGACCATTCAAGTACTGGCCTCCAGGCATCAACTTGTCTTTTTTTGCAACTGCTGGTATGTGGCTCCAGTTGTAAGTAATTGAATCTATTAGAGCTTTCCGCTCTCCTTTCCCCCGTAATAAAAAGCACCTTTTTTCCGTCAAAGCGTCTCTGATTTGTGAGTGCTCGCCGACCAACATCAATTTTTAGTGCTGATGAGCACCAACGTGTTTTAAGGCTTGGTGATTGCTGAGGGAACCGAAGTCGCGTGGCGGGAGTGCTTCGCTGGATATCACGTTCCGCGATTATTAATCCATCTGGGGTTTCGATACATTGCGGGCGACTGTAGCCATTCTCTTTCAGCATCTCACCTTCCATTCCTCCCTGAAGCCAGGAGAACATCAACGGTATCTGAAATGTTGAAGCTATTTTGCGGTTGTAGTCGGCCATAAATGGCCAGTCCATTAAAGTACTTCCCTCGCGGCCATCAACATCGTGATGCCAGAGTTCCACCCTGGACAGATCGACCCCGATGTCAATTAAGTGGAGAAGGCAGGCTATGGAGTCTTTTCCGCCGCTAAGGCAAATGATTATCACGTCATAGCAAGATATGTCGATATCTGGAGCGTTCCTGTACGTTTGTCCTGATAGTGGCGTGGTGATGCCTGCTATGCTACTCAGTGCAGGAATAATAAAGTTATCGTCGATTAAATCACTCACTTGCCGCGCTCCTGCTCTGAAGTGAATTTGTCAGAATCGCAGCAAGTCTAGTCTCGCCTAATGATGAGGCCAGATCTGATAGCGCTAGTTTACCTGCTGCTTCCATACCAAGTGCCTTTACTCGACTGGTATCAAGAACTGCAATTCTTTGGCCTGTTGCCTTACAGACAAGCGCATATCGACATACGCTTAATGTGCGATGGATGATGAATGAGAACATTTGATTGTCGATTTGTGCGCTGAATTTGCAGATCACATTTACTTTATGCGTCAACCCATTCTGGATTATGATTGTTGCAACATCGTCTTTAGGCATATCTACCTCCGGCTTTTTACTAAGCCTAATACGACGCTAACAGCTGACGAAATTTGCTTACAGATATAACTTTCACTGCAAATATCGTGTTATGAGTGACTGATTACTGCTTTGGAGACAGAATGGATTTTTCTAAAACTACTGTAGTGAAACCCGGTTTAATTGGTGATAACAACGCGTATTGGGCGATGCACTTTTGCTCAATTATTGAAACCCTTTATGATAATAACCGGATGAAGGTACGTTTTAATTCCCCTCTCATGGGGAAACATACACCAACAATGAGAAACCTAGTTTCATTAGCTGGTGAAGGATATTTTTCTTTAATTAAAGATCAGTTCAGAAACTTCGGTCTACAAAATTTGCTCTGCCACTATCTGATGAGTTATGAAGGTAGAGAAGTCTTAAATACTATACTTATTAATTTGTCTGATTATCGCAATGTCGATATCCTCGCTAATATGAGCCAGTTTGGTGTATTCATTAGCTGCCGTGACTTTAGAAGTGGCACTAATTTTGCGGTAGAGCATAATCCTTATCTACTTGGCCATGAGAATGTCTTTTATAATTCAGTTTATAATAGCTTAAAGTTTGCAGATCTATGCATTCTTTTCCGTATGAGAACGAATCCTAACCAAGAATCAGCTACTTTGTTTGGCATTCTTGGAGAGGTCGAAGGAAACAATGGTCAGGACTTGAAGAGACCGGCCTTCTGGGGAAGGAAAGGTTTGTATTTGTCTTTTGGTATTGGAGTCAATCCTAAACCCAAGGGGGAAAAACGTTCTAATCAATTTCAGCTTAATGACTGTACTTGCCAGTGGGTAAACGCTGCTGATGGTTATAAATTTGTCGCTATTTTTGAGTCAGAACACCATCTTGTTACAGATTATCTCGATGCAATAGGTACTATTGAACACCTTAATAAATTTGGCCCCAACCATCCTTTTCTAACACATTATCCAGCTCGGCACATTCTAAACATTGTGAGAGATGGCTGGGATAAATCAGTTGATATATTGATTACTGAACTGCGACGTTATCTTGCGCCTAACGAATTAGCTTCGCTAGGAACAAATCCAGTAATACCCTTTATACCCTCATTCAAACATTAAAATAAATGGGGCTACGGCCCCATTTTTTACTCACGATATAAGATGTAATAACATTTTCTGACCTGCATACTGTTGTTCAGGTAACCACAAAGTGCTTCACGACCATCCTGACTACGACCTATCCATAGGCCAGCCAAGCGTTTATCTGGTTGCTCAGACAGTATGAAAATTTTGCTGTTAATAAGACCAATGAATGGGCGTTCTACTCCCTGGGGGACTACAAAATTCCCCAGCGGTTTGTAACTTTCCAGGTTCAATACGATCGCAGCTGTCTGGTCACTGGAATTGTCAGCATCGTCCTGTTGCTCGCTGGCAGCAGGTTGTTGGTAGTTTTGAGAAGGCTGCTGAGCATAGAAATCGTTCGGATCGATCGATTCTGCGCTGGTTATGAAGGGCAATAGTGCTAAAAGGCCAAAAACAGCTTTTTTCATATGTCCACCATAGGGTTATGCGTTTAAATATGATTAGGCTATCAGTACCAATGCTGTCAGGCTAAAAACAATGGGGACAAATTGAGGGCTTTTATGTTGTGTTTATTGCTATTTTTGTCCTGCAATAGCATCTATTTCACACAATACACAGTGACATTTAGCTGGTGGCTCAAGTCGTTCGAATTGCGTCAGATTATGCAGACGTAATCGAGGTATACGTCTGACAGCATGATGGCCACACGAAAGTTCAAGAAACCAGATTCGTCCGTTACGGCTCCCGTCCTGAACCTTTACGTTTACAACTTCTCTCCATATGCGAATCATGGCTAACCTTCTGCCGGGCTCGGTGGTTCATCGTTGTCCTGGGTAATTTTAACGTAATCACCCTGATTGATAACGATTACTTCATTAAGATGAGGGCTGTAACGTACCCTCTCTACTTCGTCGAGATAGTCCACATGTCTACGCGCCTTGTTATTCGAGAAGCCGAGCGCTTTCCCTATTGCGTGAACTGATGGCCCACGGCCACCATTTCTGTTCATGTATTTTTTGACATACGTGATGATTGCTTTCCTGTCACTGGTCATGTCCGGGAGTTCGGCAATGTCATCATGACCTTGTCCTTTCGCTACGCGCAGCGTCATAGACTTTCTTTCACCATCGATAATGATTCGTCCCTGGTCATGCAACTGCCGGATACGCCGGGAAACGAGCCCTTTTGAATACCCCAGAGAAGAACAGATCTGCTCGTAAGACGGTGCTGCACCCTGCTCTTTGATTTCTGTCACAATGAAATCAAAGAGCCTGTCCAGGTGGGCATTTGCTTTTGGGGCGTTCTGTGCTTTTCCAGAAACACTACCGGCGTTGTCTTCAGTCATATCCCTTCCGTCCAGTTGGTGGTTGTTAATTAATGCGGGCTATCGACGTTCTTCGTCGAACTGAGACTAAAAGGCACGACGTCCGCTTTTACATCAGTTAAGGAGTGATTACCGCAGAGTTGCCCTTTAACTTTAGTCAGGCCCACCAGCGCATCCTCAAGCAGTTCTGATTCCTGAGATGTCACATTACTACCCAGTTCCATACCGATTTTTTCGCCCGCGTCCTTGAGGATACTGATAGCACGATCGATAGATTCACTGTACATAATCGCCACCTTGTTCGTTTTGTTAACATAGCCAATTAGTGCGTGTTCAGCTATAGCTGAGTTGTTTTATCACCTGTTTATGCGGCCCTTTTTCTTGCCAGGCAGCGAGCTAAAACCCGTTCCCTGGCTTCATGCTGCTCATCGATACAAAGCTGAATTCCCAACCCCAGGATGTAACGCTCCTGAAGTTCTGCCGGATGGAGGAAATTGAGCGCGGTGAAACCAGCTGGCACGGAACCATATTTGGCCAGGCTGTCTTCGTAACGTCGCTGGGCTATTTCACAAATTAAGTTATATTGAGCAATAGCTGCCTCACGTCCAACTTGATTGAATATTTCAACCGCCAGGACTTCCGAACATGTCTGCATTTTTGCATCCGTTTTGTTTACCTGACATCAGTATCACCCCGATGTGCTGGCTAACGAAATTTACGGATAGATGAATGTAATGAGGGGAATAGAACGTAATGGAATGTTTATACTGAACCCAAATTATGGGGAGCTTGATAATCAAATGTGGAAGTCTGTTGAGAAGCAGACTTCCAGACTTGGTATTAACTGGTTTTCTGACTATTAAGCCAGCTGATTAGCTCATCTTGCGTGTCAAAAGACGCGACAAAGGTCTGCTCCTGATCAGGACGTTGTGCATCCCTTATCGCTCTGAATGGAGCTTCACCGCTATAGTAGAATATTGGCTCCGCACGGCGTTTGACCCATGCTGATTGCTCGCGCTCTGCGAGCTCGCAGGCTTCTTCGTAATTGTCCGCTACTCCCAGCACTGTCGAACGATCCCAAGCTCCTCCATTCAGGCATCGAACAGTGATTTTCCCGTCCGGGCAAGTAATGCCATATGGATGATCCCACCAGGCATCAAGCTGAGACTTTGAGCGCTTTTCATTAGGTGTATCGTCGAAGTTTTTAGGTAATACCGGATTAAGGGGTATGCAGTTTGGCACTTGGATTCTCCCTGTAGCCTGAATCTACAAATAGGCAGTAAGCAATGTTCGTCAGGTTAACATGTACCTCCTGTTAGGTAATTAAGTACTTCGTTCCATTTTCGATATTCGCGTTATCTGACTCATTTTCTCCGACTTCAGGAGATCTCCATGCTGCTACGTAAGCCATGTGAATCAGGCTTGTTTTTCGCCCCGCTTTGACCCCATTTCCATGATGTTCTCAAACCTCGCGCTGTTACAGTAGGACAACTGCTACTGACGAGGTGAATATGACCAGATACCTTGGATACTGCGCCCTTGCGCTCCTTACCGTCCTGCCGACCGCTTCGGTATATTCTGCTGTACAGAATGATACAATGGGCCTATACGCTCCCGATCCCAGCTACACACCTGACATCCAAAATTCAGCACCTGTAACGCCTTCTCCGGGGGATGACAGTCTGTACAGTGATGACGTACCCGATTCATCTACCGCTCCAGAAAGCACCATTACCCCCCTGAATAGCTTTGATGTTATGTCTTTTTCTATAGGGCCGGTAAGCCTGCGGATGACAGCTTCTGAAGCGATCACTGCTATCACTGACAAACTTGGCCAGTCTGCTGGTGAAGAAATTCAAAAGCGCTACAGTAACAACTCATTGAATAGTATTTTCTGGGGAGATGCTCACCAGGAGACGGTGGTCTATTTTATCCCCGATACGGCAGTTGACCCCATTGAGCCGGTGGCTTACAAAATCCGCTTTTCATTCAGCAACCCTGATCTCTTACTGAAGTCGGCGATCGAGAAATATGGAGAGCCTTCAGTCTCTGATGCCCAGAGAGGTCGTTATATCTGGTGCAAGGCACTGGCGGAGAAAACGAATAAGTGTGATGACAGTAAATCTGAGCTTACGCTGACAACGCGAGAAGTTGAAGACACTGGCATCCTGACTCTCAGCGACCCAACGGTCTCATTTGATGCCTCGCGGACTGCAACGGCCACCCCGGATAAAGACCAGGCTGCGACTGAAGATAACCAGGGGCCATTGCCACAGCTCTGAAGTCGTCCGTCGCTGTCCAGCATCCTTTTGCAG
Source organism: Citrobacter freundii complex sp. CFNIH4 (assembly GCF_002934505.1). Taxonomy (NCBI): domain Bacteria; kingdom Pseudomonadati; phylum Pseudomonadota; class Gammaproteobacteria; order Enterobacterales; family Enterobacteriaceae; genus Citrobacter; species Citrobacter freundii complex sp. CFNIH4. Next base: position 274,540 of record NZ_CP026234.1, on the reverse strand, counting down.
GATTACTAAACCGACTGAATTCGTCAGCCGGTTTTTTTATCTGAATTTTACATTAGCGTCTGAAAGTACGCTTTCCAAACGGGCTTATCTCTTTGACGTGAAAACCCGCATTAGTCAGCATCCTGGCCATGACAACTGATGCAGGAAGACAGGATGCCTCCACTTTATGGCCGGGAGTAGCATCCAGAATACTTTGCAACATGGAGCGCCCAAATCCTTTTTGTCTTTGACTCCTGGTAACACCAAACATCCTGATTTCCAGATGTGAAGCAAGTCCATTTGCACCATTTTTGCCCGTCAGTAGGGCAAAACCTATCGCTGCGCCATTATGTTGAGCATCAAAGACAAACAAGAAATCGGCGCAATTCTCTCCCCGTTCCCGCCTGGCAATGGCTTCTGAGATCTGACTTTCGAACTGAGACAGTCCGTCATCATCATCAAAGTTAAAATACCCATCCCGCATACCGTCGCGAATCACCGCTATGATAAAGGGAACATCCTGTTTGGTTCCAAAGCGCATTTCAGGGGCAGATAACACCGTCATCAGTTTGTCTCTCGTAACCGTTATTATTCCATCAATTTGATTACATGGAGGTAAAGAGGTCAATAGAAATGAACGGGGTATTTCGCTGATGACCATTTGATCGGTGTTAGTGGTTTCAGTAGCAGAGCCAGGAGGTATATAAGGCCAGCAAAAATGCCAGCCTTTTTCATTTAAACCGGTTTTCTTATGATTCTCTTGATCGGCATTCCTGCCTTATCAAAATATCGGGTTGGCCATATTTCTTGAGGTTCTTCACCAATTGCATTAGCGATGATGATCTCGCCTCTAGGCCAGTCACGTGTCAGTGCATTTGCCAGAGTGCTGCTTGAAAGACCGTTAGCCCTACTCAGTGAGGCAAGTGACAAACCTTTCTTATGTAGCGCAGCTATGATGTCTGCCTTATGCCAGTCCTGTTTTTCCATCTCCATTTCCTTTGGTGGTGAATCGGAACATGGTTTGCAGTACCAGCTAATGACGACTGGCGAGCCGTAAGGCTCCCACGCCCCGACCCACCATTGACAAAAAACAGGCGAGCGAGTGCGAACCGTTCAAGTACATGAACGGCGTGTCATTAGTCGGGGCTGCAAATCCCCACTCTTACGATTTAGTAAGGGCTACAACAGTTTACAGCATTTAAAGGGTGTATCAGAAGTGTTAATGCCGTAAGTTTGCGAGTCGGTTTGAAATTCAGATAATAACTATGCTTAATGGCCTGTTCAGGAAAGCACTTCGATGCTGTTCATATAGCCAAAGCCGAATATCCGCTTTCTGCCGATCCCGAAAGCGTATGCCTGTTCAAGTGCGCCGACATCTTCAATCACGCATTCAGCATCGTACTGGCTCATCGGTACAATGATCTTGTGGGATGTACGGCCAACGCTCCCGGGCTTAATAATATGGAACTTGGTGCTTCGAACGATACGTAACCGTCCACAGATCACTCCGGCCCGTTCCAGGTGATAGTGGATATAATCCGGGAGTTCATGGGCAGGTGGACAAATCTCTCTTTTCCGGCCTCCAGCTTCCTCGCGTCGAATAGTGGCCAGCGAGCCGCAGATTCGAATTTTCTGGCCAGACACAAACATGATTTCCTTCATGACTTCGCCAGGGAGCCCGAGTGCAACAGCCGTTCTCAGAACAACCTGGGTGTCGGAGGCACTTTGTTTGCGAGAGTAGAAGGTGTATGGGAGTCGCGACCCAGAACGTTCCTGGACTACCTTATCCAGTTGCTGGTGGATCCCATACACGTCACCTGGGGCGATTCTGAACCTGAGCGCACATTCAAAGTATTTCACGCCACATTCCTTGCTGAACATAATGAATTTTCAATATTAGTTTCAGGGTATGGCATGGACGGCGAGTGACGAAATTATGAGGGGGGAATACGGCCAGTCCTTTGGCCGGTGTGGTCAGAGAATCATTTCGATACTTTCGCCGTGGAATATACCGATCACATCTGTCTTGAGGCGGTTACTCCTCGGCTTTACTTCATTGGCCACGAACTCTGGCAATGGCCGAATTTTCACGTGCTCATCCTGAATGATAATGAACGGCATAGATGAAGCGGCAGAAAGACGCAGTATCTGGTCGGGGTGTTCAGGATCAGCCATCGCGATGTTTGCAGCTGGATGCACTTTAACCGGACGGCGTAAGCGAAGCTTTTCTTCCGGTACACGCGCAATAGCCTTAATCAACGAGTTGAGTCTGACTGATTTATCTTCATCTTCCTCGATGTCCTTGCCCATCTTCTGGAGCAACTCGATTTTGTTAACCCTGCTAAAAAGCGTCTTTTGCCTCCAGCCGAAACTGACCAGATTGACGTTAGCATTATCAAACATACGCAGCTGCCGATAGAGATGCAGGGTCATGACACCAGGGCAGGCGCTATGCAGCGCGTTGAAGCGCATGTATTCCGGTCGGCGATCACCACCGTAGTTTTCGATGATGTGGCGTTGAATGCTCTCTTTATGCTGGTTGATGGATGTCACCAAACGGGTAACCAGCTGAGAGAATTCCGCATCTGTATTGTCGTACCATAATACGCCGGTAGTGCGCCGAGCGGACTTCTGCGAATAGCCATCCCTGATATGCAGGTCAGCGTATGCCGCGCAGGCAGCATGGACAGCATCGTGTCCCTGTTTCAGCTCAGGCATGATGTGTTCGATGGCCATATCTTCTTCGCCATCAGCAACGGCTGGCAGGACGCAGACACTCGCCTTGAGCGGAAGCCGGGAACCCAGCACTCCACGAAGTTGTGTGATCTCGCTCTCCAGCGTCTGGAAAGTTGTTGAGATATTCATTTCTATCCCCGAAAAAGGGCTCTAAACTCCCTCCGCTGCACGGAGGACTGTATGTACATACATACTCATAACAAGCGAAACCGAGTATATCAAGTTCGTTTTGTTTACAGACGAATTTTATCGATGACGAATGAAGTTTTCACTGCTGATTAGCCAATCCTGACGCGAGGGATTTCATTAATGTTAGTGAGATAGGATGGTGACAATAACTCCCGCCGCATCGTCCAGTCTTTGTCGATGCCCTGGCCCGCAAACCATAATTTCCCCCGACCTGACCGGTTAATTCTATCCATCACGCCCATCAACGCTTCACCATTGGCAAAGAGTCGGTTCTCACCAAACAAATCGAGCTGGCTGGTGGCGCTATCATAAAAGTCAGATAGCATCACTCCGGCTTTATGGTATCGGTATCCCTCCTGCCAGATATGCCGGAGCCCTGCGACCGCAGCCGCAATGATTTCCCGGGTATCGGCGGTGGGGTTTTCCAGCTTGACTGTCTGCTGGCCACTGTAAGGGGCCGTTTTCGAATAGTAACTTGTGCCAATAAAAACCGTTATGCAGCGACAGTATTGCTTCTCTTCGCGCAGCTTCTCGCCTGCACGTTCGGCATACTCACACACCGCCTGGTGCATTGCTTCGTAGTGCTCTATTTTCTGGCCGAATGAACGCGAGCTGATGATCTGCTGCTTAACCTTCCTCACCTCTTCCAGGGCTATGCAGGACTCGCCATTCAATTCGCGCTGCGTTCGCTCCAGTACGACTCCAAATGTGTTACGGATAAGCGATGTTGGCGCATTGGCCAGATCGAGAGCAGTCCTGATGCCCATGCTGTTCAGTCTGGTGGCATATCTCCGGCCCACCCCCCAGACATCGCTTACGTCAATATATGGCAATAATTTACGTTGTCTTTCTGGACTGCTGAGATCAACCACTCCGCCTGTTTTAGTCCATGTTTTTGCAGCTTTATTTGCTAGTTTTGCCAAAGTTTTAGTTGTCGATATGCCCACCCCCACGGGTATATGGGTGCTCTTTAATACGGTTTTCTTTATTTCTCTTCCATAGTCATCAAAATTATAATTTTTCTGCATTCCTTCAAACGAAAGGAAAACTTCATCAATACTGTAGACCTCAGTATTACTGGAGAATTTAAATAATGTCTCACACACCCTACGGGAGATCTCCGCGTACAAGGCATAGTTAGAACTGAAAACATGTACACCGTTAGCTTCAAAGAATGCTTTCTTCTGGAAGTACACGTCACCATTCTGGATACCTAATTTTTTAGCTTCCGCTGAACGTGCCACGACCATGCCATCATTGTTCGAAAGGCATACAATTGGCTTGTTCACCAGATCGGGCCGAAAGACTCTCTCGCAGGAGGCGTAAAATGAGTTGCAATCCACCAGGCAGAACATCACAAGGCCTTGTACACGATGAAGGTCACCACGCCAAAAATGGCCAGTTCTTCGCCTTCTTTCAGATAGATCGGTGACATCCGGCTATTCATTGGCAGTAGCGCGGGAGCCGGGCTTAGCTGCAACCGCTTAATGGTGAAATCACCATCAACGGTCGCAATCACAATATCCCCCTCTTTCGCCTCAAGTGAGCTATCCACGATGACCAGATCGCCTTCGTGAATACGTGCCTCTACCATCGATGAACCTGTTACTCGTAAGAAGTAGGTTGCAGATGGATGTTTGATGAGGTGAGTATTTAGATCAATAAATTCATCAACATAATCGGAAGCGACTGAAGGGAAACCTGCGCTGACAGGCTCAACGAACAACGGGAATTGGCCTGGTGATTGTTGTGTCACTGGGATAAGTTTCATAATGCTCTGCTCTTCGTGGTGCTGTATATCCATACAGTATTATAGACAGGAGCCAGGAATTTTCGCACCTCCTTTTCCGAAAGTTATTTTCCGCTATCACTCTTCAGGTTTTTCTTATCACTTGTCCAGAAGTGGGTAACTGCACATAACAAATTGCAACCATATGATTCCTCAGTTCATTTTCAGAATTTACTCGTGCTTACTTCGTATACAATTCGGAATTTATCCGTACATTTTATAAGGAGTAATAACGATGAAGCAGTTTACAAATGAAGCAACTCAACAAATGCTGGCCGACTTTGACAAATCCCCTTTCTCTGACGCTGATCTGGCCGCAATGGATGTGGATGCTCGACAAATTATTGAGCAGAACGCTGAAAGGGATCGCCAACACCCGGTAACAGCAATCTGGCGTGTTGCGGTCGAGGGAAGCCTGACTGCGCGAGGTGGTGTCGTAACCGCTGTTGATAGCGCCAGGGTTATGGATCTAGGCAACGGTCAAATGGTCAAAATCGCAGTGGAGGGTGATGCAGTCACTTATACCGATGGTTCATCTGCACGGATTGTTTCAAGCGCTGGCCAGAAAGCTACACACTTCGAGAAAGGGCTCGCGCTGGTGGGCAGCGTACTGGATAACGGGGATGAAATTGTCTCGACCCCGCAGGACAGATTAGTGCTGTTATCGCGCAAAGGTATGGCTGAAGCCCCCGACTTTCTGGCAATACCCGGAGGCGTGACTCATGGGGTATCGAACTAACAATTATGGCCGGGGCCAGGCGCTCCACGGAGATAAAACCACCACAGGCGCGACCGTCCTTACTTGGGGTCAGTTTGGATATCGAAAATTATTGTACTATAAGGGCTTCCCCGGCGTGTCAACGCCGGTGTTTATGGTTTCTGTCTGCTCTTCAGTAAAAATAAAGGGGAGAGACTGCGGTACTATAAACGGCCATGATGAATCGTCATCGATTCGGACCCTGATGAAAGACGCGCGTGAGGTTCTTGTTCGTTAAGCGGATACGTATATCCTGTACAATAGCCAGATAGGCCTCACGGGGTCTAACCCTTTATCATCAACGAATTGCAGGTCAGATGGTTATTTTGTTTCGTGCTTTAGCTGGCTGAGTACAGCCTGAAATCATCACCGTAATGCAATGATGCCCAGCACAGCCTTGCGTTTTTGGCGGCGATGGCTACAACGGCACGCCAGTATCCTCTGCGATCGACCAGTGAACAGACCCAACGACTGAATAAATCAGTCCTTTTCTCGGCACCAATCAGAACCGAACGAGCCCCCTGAACCAGTAGCGTTCGCAGATACGAATCGCCAGCTTTAGTTATCCTGCCAAGCTTTGATTTCCCACCACTGCTGTACTGCGATGGCGTTAGTCCCAGCCAGGCTGCCAGTTGTCGCCCATTTTTAAAATCGTGTGCATTACCGATACTGGCGACCAGCGCACAGGCCGTTGTGGGACCAATCCCTTTCAGTTCCATCAATCGCTGGCTGCGGTGATCTGTTTTTGCCATGCGGGACAAAATCCGGTCATATTCAGTAATATTATCTTCAATACGATCAATGTGTTCCAGCAGGTCATTAACACATTGTTGAACCTGAAGTGGCAAAGAACTCTTCTGCTCAGAAACCATGTGACGCAGGGCATCTGTACTTTGTGGGGCGATGACACCGAATTCCGATATCAAACCTCTCAATCGGTTATATGTTGCTGTTTTCTCTTCGATAAAACCCTGTCTGATACGGTGTAGGCATTGCATCGCCTGCTGGCTCTCATCCTTCACTGGTACAAACCGCATATGCGGGCGACGAACTGCTTCACAGATAGCCTGAGCATCAGCTGCATCATTTTTGCCTGATTTACCGGCCATGCGGTAAGGAGATACAAATTTAGCAGCCATCAGCCGTGGTTCATGACCATATTGCCGAAACAACCTTGCCCAGTAGTGAGCCCCGGAGCATGCCTCCATCCCGATAACACAGGGAGGTAAACTGGCAATCAGCTCAGGAAGGGCAGCACGCGATACTTTGGGTTTAACCAGAACAGTTTTACCGTGTTGGTCAACGCAGTGAACAGCGAACACATTTTTAGCAAGATCGATACCGACAGTCGTGATGGTCATAACGAATCCCTCCGGGGCTATGTTTACCCCATGATTGCACAAGAGTTAATCAGGCGCATATCCAGGGGAAGTCCCTTCCATTCGTTAAGGCTATTTTTTGACCTTTCGACTTTAGCGGGTCTCAACCGACGAAACTTACCGGAAGCCGGTATCCGGTTGCTTTTCCAGATATAATCGCCTGTCAGATTGATATGCTCCCAGCCTAGCGGGGACAAATGCGACAGCAATTGATCGTTGATCTTCACCCCTTTACGCTTCAGGGCATCGACCGCTCTTTCCATATAGACGGTATTCCACAGCGAGATAGCTGCCGTCAGCAGCGTCAGTCCACTGGCGCGATAGCTCTGATTTTCCGGTTTACGATCCCTGATTTCACCCAGACGGTGCAGGAATACCGCGCGCGCCAGCGCGTTACGGGCTTCTCCTTTATTCAGTCCCGCCTGGACCCGCCGACGAAGTGCCGGATCGCGGAACCAGTCGATCATAAACAGCGTTCGTTCAATACGGCCAATTTCTCTCAGTGCTTTGGCAAGTCCATTTTGCTTTGAGTAGCTGGCAAGCTTTTTCAGCATCAGGGATGCCGTCACTGTTCCCTGCTTTATCGAGGTTGCCAGACGCAACACTTCACGCCAGTGAATTTCGATCTCTTTCAGGTTCAGGCTGGTCGTTGATATCAGTGACTGAAGCGCCGGGTACTGGTCTGCTTTCCCTTTGATAAACAGCTTCTTGTCATGGAGATCCCTGATTCGCGGACAGAACGCAAATCCCAGCAGATGCATCAGGGCAAAGACATGATCGGTGAAACCCGCGGTATCGGTGTAATGCTCCCTGATTTTCAGGTCACTTTCGTGGTACAGCAAGCCATCGAGAACATGGGTTGAATCCCTGACCCGACTTATTATGCAGGTGTAAAACGGGCTGTATTGATCCGAAATATGGGTATAAAACTGTCGTCCGGGCTCCTGCCCATATTTCGGGTTAACCTGTCCTGCGTAGCGGCCAGTGCTGCCTGTTCTGAAATTCTGTCCATCTGATGATGATGTTGTCCCGTCTCCCCAGAATGCCGCCAGCGGCCTTTTCCCCTGCGCGTTTACCAGTTCTGCAAGGGCGGCTGAATAGGTTTCGTCGCGGATGTACCATGCCTGAATATCTTCAAGTGATGATTTGGTACTCCCGGGGCAGGCTTCTGCCATTTTTGTCAGGCCAAGATTGATGCCATCCGCAAGAATGGTGGTGAGAAGCAGGCGGGTATCGGGACGGGTAATGTCATTTTTTATATGCGAAAAATGTCGGGTAAACGTCGTCCAGCCGTTTACCTCATCGAGAATTTCCGTGATTTTAGGGCGCGGTAGCATGCTGTAAACCAGCTCTGCCAGCGGTGAAACCTGCGCCGGTACGCAGTTATCCAGCGGAGAGACTTTTACGCCCCTGTCGGAAATTTCCACATCGGGCAGTTCACCAAGGGCTGCCATGGCATTGACCTCTTCAAGTCTGGACTGAAGCAGGGTCATACGGCTGGTAATGTACTCATGGTAATCAGCAGATACGGGCAGTGGCAGCGCCGGAGTGAGTTTGTCAAAGTCCTTTTCGGGAATGAGGTAATCATCAAAATTTTTGTAGCGCCGTGAGCCTTTAACCCAGATGTCCCCGGAGCGCAACGCTCCCTTAAGCTCGCTGAGCGCACAAAATTCATAATACTGCCGATCAATACCCGCAGGTGTAATCACCACCCTGTGCCAGCTTTCAGGGACAAACTCAAGCGGCGCAGTCGCCGGAACTTTACGTGAGTGCTTCAGGTACATATCCTTGATCACAACCAGCGCATCAGCCAGAGGTTGCGCTGCCGGGGTTGCGACTAACTGTAAAGTGGATAACATGCGTGGGGCATATTTCCGTAATATGCTGTATTTCTCGGTAATAATATGCAGCGGGTCAAAATTATTTTTTCTGGCGAGATGGCGTGTTTCCTCCAGACTGGCGACAAATTCAGGCCATGGGAGTATATTTTCTATTGCGAGCCATGGATCGTCACCGGAATCGCGGGCATCAGACAGCGCCTGACCGACATCGATGTACTGCCTCAGTTTTGACTGGATCAGCTTTCCGGTCTGCTGAAGGCGCTCTGCCTGTGTTCTTTTGGCTTTGCTGAAAAGGCTGTTCAGCATTCGCTCATGCAACTCAATCACTTCGTCTGTCAGTGTGGCTCTGGCTTCTTCCAGCACGCACACCAGGATCGCATGACGCCGGGTTGCTGAAAATCGGGTCAAATCACGGCTACTCATCTTCCGGCCTTCCCGCGCCAGTTTCAGCAACCGGTTCTGGTGAATGGTACGATCTATACCTTCCGGTAATGCCAGCGATTCAACGCTGCTGAGCCGATCAAGATGTTGCAGCACGTTCTTACCATTGATTTTACCCGGCGGTTGCAGAAGCCATGTCAGCCTGGAAGACTGATTATCCGATGACTCAAGTAAACGATCCAGGGCATCCCTGTGAGCCGGAGTTAACGGGGCATTCAGAGTCTGAAATACGATTTTATCGCCGCCTGCCATGGCCTCAGCACAGGTACGCTCCACGACATCAATCGCGGGGATTATTACGTTGTTCTGCCGGAGCCAGACCAGCATCTCTTCGGCCAGGAGAATACCTTTATCAGTACGCGTCGCCATCGACAGCAGGTGTGTAATACAGTCCTGCTGTATTTTGCCGGTAAATGCCTTCACGCCAAGATAGCGGTACAGTTCGGTTAAATGCTCGCGCCGGGTCGTATCCCTGCCGGAAAGGTAAGCAGGCCAGAGATCACCGGTAAGATTTAGCCTGCTGGCGATATGTTTCAGCAGTGCATCAGAGGGTGGGATTTTTTTATCCGGGGCAAAGCCAACATTTTTCAGATAGCAAAGAAGGACGGCAAAACCAAAACGGCTGGCGGGTTTACGGTGAGCACAGATAAGCGCCAGATCATGCTCACTGAAATAGGCCATCCGGGTCAGCGTTAACTCATCGTCTGGCAATGCCAGTAATGATTCTCTTTCCGACAGAGAAAGAATCTGCCTCCTTGCCATATAGTTTCCCTCATAAATTATCCGATGCGGTATTTTTAACAAAAATGGTTATCGCATAAGGGTACACCCTGACGGTATAACCAAAACGTGACATCACACGATTTATGCCATAACCTATATGCGATAGATTAAATGCAATAACTTAAATGCGATATTATGGCGGAAAAATGTTCATCAGAGCTTATTTAAGGGCATCGACGGAAGATCAGTTCGCTGACCGGGCAAAAGAGATGCTGGAGCAGTTCGTTCAGCAGCGGGGACATAAAATCGCCAGCTACTACCGGGAGAATATCAGCGGCACAAAACTTGATCGCCCTGAGCTGGGGCGCTTACTGATGGACAGTCACCACAATGATATCTTGCTGGTCGAACAGATAGACCGTCTGACCCGTCTGAGCAACAGCGACTGGATGACGCTGAAAAAGCAGATAGAAAAACATGAGCTGCGGATTGTCAGTCTTGATGTGCCCACCTCATGGCAGGCGCTGTCAGATAAAGATCCTTCGCAGGCGGACCCGATTACTCGCGCAGTAATAACCGCCATCAATAACATGCTAATCGACCTGATGGCCGCGATGTCGCATAAGGACTGGCTGAGCCGCCGACAGCGGCAAAAACAGGGGATTGAACGGGCTCATACACTAGGTAAATACCAAGGTAAGCAAGCTGATCGGGAGCGTCACCAGAAAGTACTGTATTATCGGCAGGTTAAGAAATTGAGTATTCGTGAAACCGCAGATGCAACAGGTTACAGTGCTTCGCAGGTATGTCGGATACAAGCGCTGTATAAAAATAATGAATTTTCCTGAAAGGCTGGAATAACGGTGTTTATTGCGATCATTGCATAGGCGTCATAGTTAGGGCTTGTTAATGACTAGCAGCCTGGAAGTACGCTGTGTGCCAAATCCAAAAATAGTCATTCACACCCTGAATCACTTTAAAGTGATTCAGGGTATGCGCTTATAGCTGCCATTCAAGGCGTTAATAATTTTTGTAGATTTTCTATTCCATATAATATGTTTTCAACGAATCTGGAGAAATGAAGTGCCATGTGTGTATGGCACTTCATCTCTTATTTACTCATTGACTCCGTTACCGTCTGCCAGGTTATGAAACCACCACTCAGATTATATGTCCGGAAGCCGTGAGCCTGCAGAATACGGTATGCCACATGCCCGCGCAGGCCACTCTGACATCCTATAAAAATTTCTTTATCTTTAGGCAATTTTCCAAGGTTTTCCCGCAGGGAATCAAGAGGGATGGATAGCGCGTCAGGATATTCACCAAATTGTTTCAGTTCGGCAGGAGAGCGAATATCAAGTAAACAATAACTGCCCGGTTCCCGTTGTAACACATCGCTGACATGACATATGACCGTATCTCCTTTCATTACATTTGTCGCCACCATACCAGCCTGGTTAACGACGTCCCTTGCACTGTTAAAAGGTGGAGCATAAGTCAGCTCAAGATGTTCGAGATCGTTGACGGTAAGCCCCGCGCGCTGTGCGACAGACAGGACATCGATGCGTTTATCAACCCCTTTTTTCCCTGATGCCTGAGCCCCGAGAATTTTACCGGTATCGGGGCTGAACAGCAGTTTCAGACTGATCATCGTTGCCCCCGGGTAGTAACCGGCATGATCAGCGGCATGGACGTAAACCTTCTCGTATCGGGTGCCATGAACTTTCAGCTGCTTTTCATTCGCACCGACGCTGCCAATACTCAGCGAAAATACCTTACAAATGGATGTCCCCTGACTGCCATGGTAAAGGCTGTGACGATCTAGCATGTTATCAGCAGCAATGCGTCCCTGGCGGTTGGCGGGCCCTGCCAGAGGAAAATTAGCGGGTTCCTGAAAGACAAAGTCTGGGGTTTCAACGGCATCCCCCACGGCGTAGATGTCAGGGATACTGGTCTGCATACAGGCATTGACGCTTATGCCTCCCCGTTTACCCACTGCGAGCCCGGCTCCTGTGGCAAGGCTGTTCTCAGGTTTTACCCCGATGGCGAGAATAACCATGTCGGTCTGCAGAAACCCACCCTCAGACAGTGCAACGCGGAATCCCGTCTCTGTCCGCAGTACCTCGGTGAGCGCCGTTCTGAGACGCAGATCCACGCCATGACTCCGGATTTCCTGATGCAGGGCAGATGCCATTTCAGGATCAACCGGAGCCATAACCTGTTCCCCCATCTCCAGCAGGGTCACACTGATCCCCCGTTCGCTCAGAGCCTCCATCACTTCAAGTCCGATAAATCCCCCCCGACAAGCGTGGTGTGAGCTACGTGATGTTGCTCAATCCACCCCAGGATAGCATCCATGTCAGTAAGATTTCGCAGCGTAAAGACACCCTCTTCCTGTAGCCCGGGCAAAGGAGGGACAACCGGAGCGGCGCCGGTACTGAGGAGCAGACGATCCCATTCTTCGCTATAGACCTCCCCTGAGGTCAGATTTTTAACCGTCACCGTTTTATTAACCGGATCCACTGACGTCACTTCATGACAGATACGGACGTCTATGTTAAAGCGGGATTTAAAATCCTCCGGGGTTTTCAGAATCAGTGACTGCCTTAAAGGAATTTTTCCGCCTATATGATAAGGTAATCCACAGTTGGCGAAAGAGACATCGCTTCCCCGTTCAAACACAACAATACTGACATCCTCTGATAACCGACGAGCTCTGGCTGCAGCGGATGCCCCGCCGGCAACACCACCAACAATCACTATTTTCATTACATCCTCTCTGTTCACCCGGGGCGAAATGCCTGCCAGATATAATCGTTTCCCCGGGCCGGCAGGACGCTGCAGACCTGACGAACACGATGGCAAAATTACGATACCGTCAGTATACTAAATTATATTATATAAAAACACATAGTATGAGAAATCAGCAATGCTCATGAATGAAGACACAAAACGTCAGACAGATATGAAGAATGCGGCCCTGAGGGCAGCAGATGTCTTACGGGGACTGGCCAACAGCGACCGGTTGCTGTTGATGTGTCAGTTAAGCCTGGGGGAAGCGAATGTGGCCGGGCTGGAAGCGGCGGTCGGTATCACTCAGCCGACCCTGTCCCAGCAGCTGGGTGTAATGCGCCGCCTGAAGCTGGTCGAGACCCGACGGGCAGGTAAAATGGTATATTACCGTATTGAGGATAACCGTATCATGACGTTGTTAAATACCTTATATGATCTCTACTGCCCGCAGGCAGGCACCGGTAAAGGAAGCCATAACAACGAATAATATGATCCTGCTTTCCCCGTAAACCGTTTTATCCGTGCATCATTAACCCTGTTCAGGCTGTGAAATGCCAGACCGGAACCTGCGATACCTTAACGGGAAAACAACAGTGGTCCGGATATACCAGCCGATGATGCCCGTCACGGACAGTATTTCTCGTTCACGCATTCACTGATTAACCCACTGATTCAATGGTGTTTAATACTGTGACGGTCAGAAAAAACAGCCACAGGAACACGGATGATTCTGCACTGTCAGTAATAGCCTGTGGCTGACAAACCGTTTTTTCTGCTGCCACGGGGTGACATTATTCAAGCAGGCTACGCAACATCCAGGCAGTTTTCTCATGTAACTGGATACGTTGTGTAAGCAGATCTGCTGTGGCTTCATCATTCGCATTATTAACGAGCGGGAACAGGGAGCGTGCAGTTTTAACCACGGTCTCCTGGCCCTGGACAAGATTTTCAATCATGTTTTTTGCTGCCGGAATATCCTTATCTTCATTAACCGCTGTTAGACGTGAAAATTCATGATATGTGCCGGGCGCGAAGCATCCGAGCGAGCGTATACGTTCAGCGATATCATCAACGGCAGTGGCCAGCTCATTGTATTGATTTTCAAACATTAAATGTAAGCTGTTAAACATGGGGCCAGTTACATTCCAGTGATAGTAATGTGTTTTTATATACAGGGTATAGGTGTCAGCAAGAAGCCGGGACAGGCCGTCTGCAATCTCCACCCGGGATGATTCAGCAATACCAATATCAATGATTTGTTTACTCATAACTACCTCTTACACGGTTTCAGTGGAATATACGATATGCGATTATTCTTTCCGGTCTGAGCAAAACACGCCTCAAATTTTTATAATAACCAGGTACACCTGTCGTCTGTCACACTAGCGATGCGCCAGAGCAATATCCTGCGACGGAACAATGAATTTCGCCGTGGCACGTGCCACTGTCTGCTGTCCTTTTGTCAGCCATGCTTCAAGCAGGTAAATCCCCCTGCGTTGCCCAAGCAGTCTGGCACATACCATCAGTTTGTCTCCGGTACAAACGGGTGAAATGAATCTTACCGTCAGTTCAGCCGTCAGGGCTTGCACACCCTGCATGAACAAACAATGAGTCATTGCTGCATCCAGCAGGGTACTCGTCATTCCGCCATGTAAAAGACCCGTATACCCCTGATGCCTGTGATTGGCCGTGTAGTCCGCACATACAGAGCCATCCGGGTGCTCTGAAAACATTAAGTTCACCGTATCAGGGTTGTTGTCGCGGGAACTACAGACCATACAACAGGTATGGGCCTTTCTGGCATCAAGATAACAATTCATCTGTTTCTGCTCAGCGTCCGGTTGTACTGACGGGAGGCATCCGGAATTCAGTCAGCTGAGGGGCTCCCCCGGCATCATTACTGCCTCCTCCACACATTCCGGCTCCTGGTTTATACACAATACGGGTCTGATAAAAATCACCGCCCGTGATGAAATAAACTCATGAATGGCAACAGCGCCCGTTTCCGTGATGATGCTGACGCCCACCCTGGCACGCATTTTCTGCTGTGTTCCCGTCAGAGTGACAGCATTTTTTCCCTTTCGCCTCATGATGAAAGGACTGGCGTCCCTGCTCCGGCTTATTCAGTTCAGTCAGAACACGGGTATCCGGATCACACAGTTCAGTGAACAAACGACGACCACAGTCAGTCTGGTACACCGCGATCTGATGCCCCAGTAATTTACCCAGCATCCGTTCCCCGATGTTACGGACCACAACGCGGCTGACTTGCTGTTGAACCAGCAGGTCAACCAGCTTCCGTTTACCTGAACAATCTGCGCCCAGCGCGGGATTTTCTGTCCGGCTGAGCTCCACACCGCGCTCATCCACCAGGACAAGGTGACTCGCTTTGGTAAAATGATTTGCTACCCGGTCGTCATTCACTGGAATGGCTGTGATCATCTTGTGTAACTCCTTCCCTTTCAGAGTGCATTATTAAGGCCTTGCCCTGAGTGAGACAGTCCACAACCTTAAAACGGGCTGCTTTCAGGACATTGGCCAGTGTCTGCCTTGAAACCCCCATTGCAACAGCCGCTTCCTGCTGTTGCATGCCCAGTAAATCGACCAGCCGTAACGCTTCAAACTCATCTTCTTTTAAATGAACATGTTCAAGCTGGCTCATCGGTAGCGCATTGGGCTTAAAACAGGTATCCGCAGGGCGGCCACAGATGTTACGGGGAATTCTGGGTCTTGGCATGAAGGCTCCTTATTGGCATATGCTATATATACACTCATAAACTGGCATATGCAATATACTCTGCTCACCGGTGGAGAATTTTTTGCTTTACCCTGGAGTCTGTAAGTGGGCAGCAGGTCATGAGAGATGAAGAGAAAGAAAACAGATACTGTATGAGACTCAATTTAAAGTGCTGCCATAAGGGGGTCGTCTCAGAAAACGGAATCTATGGTCACTCCCGTTTTTGCAACACCGATTTTGACGACAAGTTGGCTTGCTTGAATCTATCCGGCGTCTGAATGGGATTTTATTCCCGCGCCTCGATGAGTTCCGCGCCTGATGAACCTCCAGAAAATATACGGCTTCAATGAGCCTTTCCGTTTTACAGGTTCCTCAACAGGCCGGTGGGCCGTTAGTATCATCAATATCAGTATTCGCAAAACCAGATGAATGATTGTTTAAACTGGTGTATTTCTGCCTTTATGCTTCGTAAGTTTGCTGTCGCGCCGTCAGTGCCCAGGCTATTCTGGCCAGCTTGTTTGCCAGAGCACAGGTGACGACAAAGTTGCTTTTCCGACACAACAACTCCCTGACCCAGTCGGCCAACTTGCCAGACTGGTGTTCCAGTTTTTGTATGAATACCCTGGCACACTGAACCAACAAAGTTCGGATCTTTTTGTTGCCCCGCTTGCTAATCCCTAACAATGTCGTCCGACCTCCCGTGCTGTACTGTCGGGGTACCAGCCCTGTTGCCGCCGCAAAGTCACGGCTGCTGGCGTACTGCTTCCCGTCGCCAATCTCAGTTGAAATAGTACTGGCAGTCAGCGTTCCAACGCAGGGAATACTCAGCAAGCGCTGTCCAACCTCATCTTCGTCCAACTTTCGTTTCAACTGAGATTCCAGATCTTTAATCTGCTCAACAAGATAGTGATAATGCTGTTGTAATTTCAGCAGTAACTGGCTGAGATAAAGAGGCAAACTACTGTCCTCAAGAAGGGTACTCAGTCGACTAATAACGGCAGCACCTCGCGGAACGCTGATACCAAATTCCAGCAGAAAAGCATGCATCTGATTAGTTGTTTTCACCTTATCCTGAACCAGGGATTCACGGACACGATGCAGAGCTCGCATTGCCTGCTGAGATTCGGTTCTGGGCTGCACGAAACGCATAGATGGACGTGATGCTGCTTCACAGATAGCTTCAGCATCAACGAAGTCATTTTTGTTGCTTTTAACGAATGGGCGGACAAATTGCGGTGATATCAGCTTTGGAAAATGCCCTAACTCTGCCAGCTTGCGTGCCATAAAGTGAGAACCGCCACAGGCTTCCATCGCGATGGTTGTTGCCGGGCATGTCGCCAGAAATTCGATTAGCTTTGGTCGGGTGAATTTTTTACGGTAAACGGCCTTCCCACGATGATCCTGACAATGAATATGGAAAGAGTTCTTACCCAGATCGATACCAATAAGCGCAATGTTTTCCATGATGGTTCTCCGAATGAAAGCCTGTCCTCAGCATAGTACTGGGAAGGAGGGAGTGACCATCTCATTAAATAAAGCACGCTAAGCCGGTGGCAGCGGTCGCAATGGCCTGAACTTCCCCGCACCGACCTTGGCACTGCTGCGCCATAGGTAATCGCCGGTCAGGTTGATATGCTCCCACCCCAGCGGGGACAGATATTGCAGCAACGTGTCGTCCAGCGCCTTGCCGTGGGCACGCAAAGCACTGGTGGCACGCTCCAGATAGACCGTGTTCCACAACACGATGGCCGCCGTCACCAGATTGAGGCCGCTGGCCCGGTAGCGCTGCTGCTCAAAACTGCGGTCGCGGATTTCACCCAATCGGTAGAAGAAGACCGCCCTGGCCAGCGCGTTGCGCGCCTCGCCCTTATTCAGCCCCGCATGGACGCGGCGGCGCAGCTCCACGCTTTGCAGCCAATCCAGAATGAACAGCGTGCGCTCGATGCGCCCATACATCCGCACCTTGTCGTTGATCGCCTTGCCGGAAGCCTGGAACTGCTGTTGATGCTTGTTCTTGGCCGCATTGAACAGCTTGCCGATGATACGGTCGTGAAGGTCGATGATTTCATCAGTGACGGTGGCCATGCCCTCGATGGCCAGTGCTACCAAGGTGGCGTGACGCCGCTGCGACTCGAACTTGGCCAGGTCGGCGGGCGTCATCTGGCCGCCTTCGCGGGCGATCTTGAGCAAGCGGTTTTGGTGTACCTGCCGTTCGATGCCAGCAGGTAGGTCAAGCGCCTGCCAGGCTTTGAGGCGTTCGATGTGTTCAAGCATGTGGCGCGAGTTCGGCTTGGCGGGCGATTGGCGCAGCCACGCTAGCCACGTCATTTTGCTACCATCCTTGCGCTTGAGGAGTTCGTCCAGGCGCTGGCGATGGACAGGTATCAAGGAATCGGCCAATGCCGCATGGATGCTTCGGTTGGCACGGGTAATGGCCTCGGCGCTTGCGCGCTCGATGGCATTCATGGCGGGTAGGATGATGCTCTGCCGCCGCTGGTTTTCAACAAGGGTGCTGGCCAGCACAATGCCTTTGTCTGTTTGCAAGGCCAGTTCGGTCAATGTATGCACGGCTTGCCGGTAATGACTCATGGTGAAGGGCTTGAATCCAAACACCGTTTGCAGCTCGACCAAGTGCTCCCGCCGTGTCTGCTCGCGCTGGCCGTAATGGTTCCAGCTTTCCACCGGCACCTTGAGTTGTGCGGCCACCATGCGCAGCAGGGGCAGAAATGGAGGATCATCGACGCCCAAGAAGATGCCAGGGAATCGCAAGTAGCAAAGCTGCACGGCGAAGCCCAATCGATTCGCGGCGCCGCGACGCTGACGGATCACCGACAGGTCGGTTTCGTTGAACGTGTAGTGCCGTATCAGTTCGTCTTTGGCATCTGGCAGTGTCAGCAGACTTTCGCGCTCGGTGGCGGACAGGATTGAGCGGCGTGGCATGGTCAGTCTTCCCGCAGGTACTGGTACAAGGTTTCGCGGCTGATGCCGAAGTCACGGGCCACCAAGGTTTTCTGGTCGCCTGCCGCAACTCGCCGTTTCAACTCGGCAATTTGTTCGCTGTTCAGCGATTTCTTTCGTCCCCGGTAGGCCCCGCGCTGCTTAGCCAGCACGATTCCCTCGCGCTGACGTTCGCGGATCAGAGCGCGCTCGAACTCAGCAAAGGCTCCCATGACCGACAGCATCAGATTGGCCATCGGTGAGTCCTCGCCGGTGAACGTTAGCCCTTCTTTGACGAACTCCATGCGCACGCCCCGTTGTGTCAGCCCTTGGACGATGCGGCGCAGGTCATCAAGGTTGCGTGCCAACCTGTCCATGCTATGCACCACCACGGTGTCGCCCTCGCGGACGAAGGCCAGCAGCCTTTCAAGTTCGGGACGTTGTGTGTCCTTGCCTGAAGCCTTATCGGTGAATACCTTGCCGACTTCTATTTGTTCCAGTTGTCGATCAGGATTCTGGTCGAAGCTGCTGACGCGAACGTAGCCGATACGTTGACCTTGCAAGATGCCTCCAAAGGTAAAAATGTCAGGATGAAATCTATTACCCTTGGCTGAATGTATCAATAAATATAAATTAATACCCTACTCTGACGTTGTTTGTGCTCAACATCTGACATCAGGTTAGGGTATGCCTCAATCTGACGGCTGCGAACCGCCAGGGACAGGCGCAATGTCAGATTCTGTCGCGGCCTTGGCGCGTGCCTGGAAGCGTTCATAGCAATCCAGCCCGCAGAAATGTTCGACGTATTCCGCGCCTTCCGGGGTGAAGGCGGCATCGAGCGGAATTTCTTTGCAGCATTCGCAGCAGGTGGTGCAACTGGCAGTGTTCGGGGCGTTTGCGTTCATGGTGGTACTCCTCCAGATTGGTAGCGAAGCTCAAAGCTGCCCACTCTCGGCTGGCTGGGAAGCGGTCATGATCTTCCCTTGAAGGCCCGCAGCAGCCGCGTCACAGACAGGACAAACAAGCCGGTCAGCGTGAGGGCTGCAATACCCCAGTGCTCCCCGATGAACGCGCCGGCCGTCGTGCCGGCTAGCACAATGGCGAGAATCGGCAAATGGCAGGGACAGGTGAGCACGGCCAGCGCGCCCCACAAGTAGCCGGTGATCGGTTTGTGCGTCTCAGACGGCAAGTGCTCTGGGCTGTTCATGGCAGACTCTCCGCGTGCTGTGCCGGTTCGGTTGGCATGGCGGCCAGTTGCATTTCGAGGCTGGCCAGGGCCTCGCGCCGACGCTCGACGAGTTGCCGCAACACGGCAAGCTGCGCAGACGCACCGTCACCGTCCGCAGCATCCAGCGCCCGGCACAGCCGCGCCAGTGCGTCCAGGCCGATACCCGCTTCGAAGGCAGCCCGTACAAAGCGCAGCCGTTGCAACGCGGTGTCATCGAACAAGCCGTAGCCGCCCGTGGTGTACGCGACCGGCCGTAGCAATCCGCGCAGCAGGTAGTCGCGCACGATATGCACGCTCACCCCGGCATCAAGGGCCAGCCGGGACACTGTGTAGGCGCTCATTGAACACCTCCTTTTCCTCATCCGGCGCAGCACGAAAGCTGCTTCACGTCCTTGCTGAAGGTCTGCGCCGCGAGCTTCAGCCCTTCGACCATGGTCAGGTAGGGGAACAATTGGTCGGCCAGTTCCTGCACGGTCATACGGTTGCGAATGGCGAGCACCGCCGTCTGGATCAGTTCACCCGCTTCCGGGGCCACCGCTTGCACGCCGATGAGCCGTCCGCTACCTTCCTCGATGACCAGCTTGATGAAGCCGCGTGTGTCGAAGTTGGCAAGCGCACGCGGCACGTTATCCAGTGTTAGCAGGCGACTGTCGGTCTCGATCCCGTCGTGATGTGCTTCCGCCTCGCTGTAGCCCACGGTGGCGACCTGCGGGTCGGTGAACACCACGGCCGGCATTGCGGTCAGGTCCAGGGCCGCATCGCCGCCAGTCATGTTGATCGCCGCACGAGTGCCGGCCGCTGCCGCCACATAGACGAACTGCGGCTGGTCGGTGCAGTCGCCGGCCGCGTAGATGTTCGGGCTACTGGTGCGCATGCCCTTGTCGATGACGATGGCCCCCTGCGCATTGACGGCTACCCCCGCCGCTTCCAATGCCAGGCTGCGCGTGTTCGGTGTCCGGCCGGTGGCGACCAGCAGCTTGTCGGCGCGCAATTCACCGTGCGTGGTGGTCAGCACGAATTCACCGTCCATATGGGCGACCTGGCTGGCTTGCGTGTGCTCCAGCACCTCGATGCCCTCGGCACGGAAAGCGGCTGTCACCGCCTCGCCGATGGCCGGGTCTTCACGGAAGAACAAGGTATTGCGCGCCAGGGCCGTGACCTTGCTGCCCAGCCGGGCAAAGGCTTGCGCCAGCTCCAGCGCCACCACCGACGAGCCGATTACGGCAAGGCGTTCGGGAATGGTGTCGCTCGCCAGGGCCTCGGTGGAAGTCCAGTAGGGTGACTCTTTCAAGCCCGGAATCGGCGGGACCGCCGGGCTGGCACCCGTGGCGACCAGGCAGCGGTCGAACATCACGACGCGCTCGCCACCCTCGTTCAAACTAACGATAAGGCTCTGGTCGTCCTTGAAACGCGCTTCACCGTGCAGAACGGTGATGGCTGAATTGCCGTCCAGGATGCCTTCGTACTTGGCATGACGGAGTTCTTCGACACGGGCCTGCTGCTGGGCCAGCAGCCGCTCGCGCAAGATCGTCGGCGGTGTGGGTGGCATGCCGCCGTCGAATGGGCTTTCCCGGCGCAGATGGGCGATGTGGGCGGCGCGGATCATGATCTTGGACGGCACACAACCGACGTTGACGCAGGTGCCGCCGATGGTGCCGCGCTCAATCAGCGTGACCTGCGCGCCTTGCTCGACGGCCTTCAGTGCTGCCGCCATCGCGGCTCCACCGCTACCAATGACGACGACCTGCAACGGGCGTTCGTTGCCACTGGGCTTATCAGCGGCCCCTATCCAGCCGCGCATCTTGTCGAGCAGGCCGGCGCGGTTGTCCGTCGGTGGCGCATCGGCAAGCGTTGCCTCGTAGCCCAGTCCGGCCACGGCGGTAGTCAGCGCATCCGATGACGTGCCCGCCTCAATGGCGAGTTGCGCTGTGCCCTTCGGATAGGACACCAGCGCCGATTGCACGCCGGGCACTTTCTCCAAGGCTTCCTTGACGTGAGCCGCGCACGAGTCGCAGGTCATCCCGGTGATTTTCAGGGTGGTCATGTATTTTTCCTTTTCTGTGGTGGCTACGGCTGTTGCCGTCAGCCACGTTGTTCTGGCAATTCACAGCTGTCCGGCCCGCAGCGGCGATGTGCTGGCGAGATGAAATCCCAGACCGACACCCCAACCATCAAGGCCAGGCCGACATAGAGCAGTCCACCGCTCTGCCAGCCGTAAGCCCGCATTAAAAACACCGCTGCCAGCACCAAGATCGGGCCTATCGTGCCGAGCGCCGTGCGTCGCCACTGTCGATGATTGAGCCAAGCGATAGCATTGGCGAGTAACGCGATGCCGGCGAACATCGGCAGCAGGATGCCAATGAATAGCCCCTCGTACTGGCTCAAGAAGCCCAGTCCGATGGCCGCGCCAAAGCTGGCGATGGCAGGAAAACAGGCGGCGCAGCCCATCGCGGAAACGACGCTGCCGAGCGCGCCGGTTTTGCCAGCGATGCGCGTGATGAGTCCCATGTGTCGCTCCCGAGTTCGGTTAACGGATCAGCGTTTGAGGCTGGACGGATAGCCCGCGTCCTCGGTCGCCTTGGTCAACTTCTGGACGTTGGTCTTGGCATCGTCGAAGGTGACGACGGCCTGGCGCTTGTCGAAACTTACGTCGGTCTTGCTCACGCCCTCAACCTTGGAAAGCGCGTGCTTGACAGTGATCGGGCAAGAGGCGCAGGTCATGCCAGGCACGGACAGCGTGACGGTCTGGGTGGCGGCCCACACGGGGGCAACAACGGCAGCGAGGGCGAGGGCGGCAAACAGTTTTTTCATGATGAACTCCTGTGATTAATAGAAAAATGGCATGACGTAGGGAAATCCGAGCGAGACCAGGACCAGCGCGGCCACGATCCAGAAAATGAGCTTGTAAGTAGCTCGCACTTGGGGAATCGCGCAGACCTCACCCGGTTTGCAGGCTTGCGCCGGGCGGTAGATGCGCCGCCAGGCGAAAAACAGCGCGACCAGCGCTGCGCCGATGAAGATCGGGCGATAGGGTTCCAGCACCGTCAGGTTGCCGATCCATGCCCCGCTGAACCCCAAGGCGATCAAAACCAGCGGCCCCAGGCAGCAGGCCGACGCAAGAATGGCGGCCAGCCCACCGGCGAAGAGCGCGCCGCGCCCGTTTTGTGGTTCAGACTTTTGTGGTTCAGACTTTTGTGGTTCAGACTTTTGTGGTTCAGACATACGCTTGTCCTTTCAAATTTGGTTTGGATAGCTTAAGCTTACTTCCGTAGTTATGTACGGAGTCAAGCGATATGCAAATTAATTTTGAGAATCTGACCATTGGCGTTTTTGCCAAGGCGGCCGGGGTCAATGTGGAGACCATCCGGTTCTACCAGCGCAAGGGCCTGCTGCCGGAGCCAGACAAGCCCTATGGCAGCATTCGCCGCTATGGCGAGGCGGATGTAACACGAGTGCGGTTCGTGAAATCGGCCCAGCGGCTGGGCTTTAGCCTGGACGAAATCGCCGAGCTACTGCGGCTGGAGGATGGCACCCATTGCGAGGAAGCCAGCGGCCTGGCCGAGCACAAGCTCAAGGATGTGCGCGAGAAGATGGCCGACTTGGCACGCATGGAGGCCGTGCTGTCTGAACTGGTGTGCGCCTGCCATGCGCGGAAAGGGAACGTTTCCTGCCCGCTGATTGCGTCACTGCAAGACGGAACGAAGCTCGCTGCATCGGCGCGGGGGAGTCACGGGGTGACTACGCCTTAGCGTGCTTTATTTTCCGAATTCTGAGACGACCCCAGCAGGAAAAAGCCAAAAGCGCGGCTGATAAAAAACGCATTACGCAGAAGCTGAAGCAGACGGCTTTTGCGGGGGCGAAGAACTATCAGTACGTAATGAGCGAACAGCCTGAAATGCGCAGCATCCAGCCGGTTCACGTCTGGGATAACTACCGCTTTACCCGGTTTGAGTTTCCGGCCAATGCGGAGTTACCGCAGGTCTACATGATCTCGGCCAGTGGCAAAGAAACGCTGCCTAACTCTCATGTTGTGGGTGAGAACCGCAACATCATCGAGGTGGAAACCGTCGCTAAAGAGTGGCGTATTCGTCTGGGCGATAAAGTCGTTGGCGTTCGTAATAATAATTTCGCGCCGGGCGCCGGTGCGGTAGCAACCGGTACGGCTTCCCCGGATGTGCGCAGGGTTCAAATTGGGGAGGATAACTGATGGCCCGTAAAAGTGTCGATGTAGATCAGGAACTCGATGAAAACACCGGAGACGGTGAATTTGAAAGCGAGCGTGGCGGATTTAATGGCAGTAACCGCCGTTCGGCTCCTGGTATGAAAGCCTTTGTCATACTGATGGCGCTGCTTGCTTTGGTATTCATCGGGATTACGGTCATGGGTAAAATTCGCGCCCCGGCTAAAGCTGAAGCTGATAAAGACGGTGGTAAAGCGCAACAGGCCAATACACTGCCAAACTACAGCTTTAACAGCGATCCTGATGTTAATAAACCTGCAACTGCGCAGAATAGCGCCACTGATGCCCGTGCTGTGCAGGCTGCCGCACAGGCAGATGCAGATGCGGGCAGCAGCAATACCGGCGCGCGTACCTCTAATAAGCGTAAAGAACCTTCGCCTGAAGAACTGGCTATGCAGCGTCGTCTGGGCGGCGAGCTGGCCCAGACTAATCAGGCGGCTACAAGCAATAGTCCCGGAGTGCAGCCCCAGGACAACGAAACAAGCGAAGGTAGTTCAGCACTCGCTAAAAACCTGACTCCTGCAAGGCTGAAGGCTAGCCGCGCTGGAGTCATGGCTAATCCCAGCCTGACTGTTCCGAAAGGCAAAATGATCCCCTGTGGTACCGGCACCGAGCTGGATACCACTGTTCCGGGTCAGGTTTCCTGCCGGGTTTCACAGGACGTTTACTCAGCTGATGGACTCGTTAGGCTGATTGATAAAGGCTCATGGGTTGACGGGCAGATTACCGGTGGTATCAAAGACGGCCAGGCGCGCGTGTTTGTTCTCTGGGAGCGTATCCGCAATGACCAGGACGGAACAATCGTTAATATTGACAGTGCCGGAACGAACTCACTCGGCAGCGCGGGGATTCCGGGCCAGGTGGATACCCATATGTGGGAGCGTCTGCGTGGTGCGATCATGATTTCGTTGTTCTCTGACACCTTAACGGCGCTGGTTAACCAGACGCAGAGTAATAACATTCAGTACAACAGTACAGAAAACAGCGGTGAGCAGCTGGCGTCTGAAGCACTCCGCTCTTACATGTCTATCCCCCCTACCCTCTACGATCAGCAGGGTGATGCGGTGAGCATTTTTGTTGCCCGCGACCTCGATTTCAGCGGCGTTTATACGCTCGCAGACAACTAAAAAAGTGGGCGCTTAGCGCCCGCTTTTCTTCAGGAGTAATCATGACTGATGCAGCTTTCTATCAACTTGGCCCACTGCGCGAGTATTTAGAAGATCCTACTGTTTTTGAAATTCGCATTAACTGCTTTCAGGAAGTTATCTGTGATACGTTCAGCGGCCGCAGGGTTGTGCAGAACGCGGCAATTACGGCAGATTTTATTAGGAACCTTGCTAAATCGTTGGTGAGCAGCAACAAGCTGACCATGCAGGCCATTAATGACGTGATCCTGCCTGGCGGGATCAGGGGCGTTATCTGTCTGCCCCCTGCGGTGATTGACGGTACAACGGCCGTAGCGTTTCGTAAGGATTTGGCGGCCGATAAAAATCTGGAGCAGCTGACCCGCGAGGGGATTTTCAGTGACTGCCGGAAGATTACCGGCAGCAAGCAAAGCCTAACGGATGATGATTTTTTCCTTAAAGAGCTGCACAGCAGCGAAAAATGGCCCGCATTCCTGCAAACCGCCGTTGAGAAGAAACGCACTATCGTGATCTGCGGTGAAACCGGGTCGGGGAAAACGGTACTCACGCGCGCGCTGTTAAAATCGCTACATAAAGACGAGCGTGTAATTATTTTAGAGGACGTTCACGAAGTCACGGTCGATCACGTTGTAGAAGCCGTTTATATGATGTACGGCGATGCAGGAAAGATCGGCCGCGTCAGCGCCACTGATGCCCTGCGAGCCTGTATGCGTCTGACACCGGGCCGTATCATCATGACTGAGCTTAGGGATGATGCTGCGTGGGATTATCTTAAAGCACTTAATACCGGCCATCCAGGCGGTGTTATGTCAACGCACGCTAACTCTGCGCGCGATGCCTTTAACCGTATTGGGCTGCTTATCAAGGCGACCCCTATCGGCCGTATGCTCGATATGAGCGATATTATGCGAATGCTCTACTCCACCATTGACGTTGTGGTGCATATGGAAAAGCGGAAAATCAAAGAAATTTATTTTGACCCTGAATATAAAATGCAGTGTGTGAACGGGAGCCTGTAATGAAAAACTTAGCAACCTGGCTTCTGGCCGCAGCATTTACGACAGCCGCCCTGCCCGCCTTTGCGGTGGAACCATCCGTTCAGGTTGGCTACTCGCCTGAAGGAAGCGCCCGCGTTCTCGTCCTGAGCGCCATTGACTCCGCAAAAACCTCGATACGGATGATGGCTTATTCTTTTACCGCCCCGGATATTATGAAAGCACTGGTAGCAGCCAAAAAACGGGGAGTTGATGTGAAAATCGTAATTGATGAAAGGGGCAATACGGGGCGCGCCAGCATTGCGGCCATGAACTACATAGCGAACAGCGGCATCCCTTTGCGTACTGACAGTGATTTCCCTATCCAGCATGACAAGGTGATCATCGTGGATAATGTGACCGTTGAAACTGGCAGCTTTAATTTCACCAAAGCGGCCGAAACGAAAAACTCGGAGAATGCGGTGGTGATCTGGAACATGCCTAAGCTCGCTGAATCATTCCTCGAACACTGGCAAGACCGCTGGAATCGGGGGAGAGACTACCGTTCCAGCTACTGAATACTGACCGCCAAAAGGCGGTTTTTTTGTTCAAAGAAACTGATCTCAGTATCGCGCCCGGGGCAGCTGGCCAACGTCGCCGGCATCGCGCCGGCAAAAATCGAAAAACAGAAATATCAGCAAGATAGCTTAAACAGGTGTCGGGAAATTTCGTTGAGATATTTTGAAGGAATCACAGTGTAAGCAGGCGCTTTTTCAGGGAGGCGCGTTCTTGCGGGTTGCGTCCCTTGTGATTGGCGATGCGATCCGCCGTGGCGGCCTGGCGCTTGACGGGCCAGTAGGAGCGGCCATCCTTGCCCATCGACCAGACGCTGCTGGCCTGGTTTTCCAGCAGGGGCAGATGGGCGCTCAGGGCTTCGGGCGACGCGCTGGTCAGCGCCGTGCGCTCACGGGTGCGCCAGCGCTGATGCCAGAGCTTCTTGTCCTCGCGCTCGCTGCCGCAGGTCGTGTGCCCGACGATGGGTGTTTTGCGGCGGCTGCGGCTCATAACGTAGTGGTCTCCAAGAACATTCAGGACTGATCCCAGGCGTCGATGGTCAAGACCTGATCGGCAGGACAGGCGGCTACGCGGTCGGGAACTGGATGGTGTTCAGTCTCATGCCGACCCCATTCGATTGATCGCGTCGCTTGCGGCACGCTGCGACGCAAGGAGGTTTGCGACCTGGTTTAGCAGCCGTGTCCGCTGCATGTCTGTTACCTATCTCCCCGACCGCTCATTGGACCAACTCCAGAGATTGGGCTCTATCGCTCAGCCAATACGAAACCGGCATTGGCTGATGCCACAACCGAGACTAACACAAATGGCTCGGTACCTGTATTTCGCGCCCCGTGCACTTGGCCCGGTCTTGCCACGGCTATCTCACCTTCCCTGAGGGCACGAACAATCCCATTGCCCTGAAAGTAATCAGCCATTCCCGACAAAACAGTCCACGTGTCTTGGCCGTGAGGATGAATGTGAGCCGCAATTTCCTGCCCGGGATGGACATGCCAAACCACGATAATTGAGTCTCGGGTTTCAAGCACAACGGAACGAATAGGCTCGCCTTCGGACGGCTGAACATACTCGGCTACAGAAAATATTCTCGATTCAACAGTCATCGGAGATCCCTCTTTCACAGTTGTCGTTACGGTCTTCATCGTCGGCATCCTGACGCACGGCGGGCAATTGCTGGAGCAACGCCGGCAGCCATTCCTGTACCGTCTCCCACACCACATCGAGGTTGATGTCGAAATAGCCGTGAGCCATGCGATTACGCATATTGCGCATGCTGCGCCACGGCACGTCGGCATGCGCCTGGGTGAACTCGACGTAGCCATCCATCACCTTTGTGGCCGCCTCGCCGATGACGATCAGGCTCATGATGACGGCCTGCTGGGTGCGCTTGTCGGCCAAGAAGTCGTCCTTGGCCATCCCTTCCACGAAGCTGCGCGCATCGGTTGCGGCCTGCTGAATGTGGTCGAGGTAATCGGGCAGGCGGTTCTCGCTCATATCGGTTGCGCCTCCGCGAGCACCTTGGCCCGGAACTTCGGCGGCAGGTCGCCGGGAGTCAGCAGATCGACGTCAACGCCGAGCAGCGATTTCAGTTCTTCTTCCAAATCGCCCAAGTCCAACAACGTGGCACCGGGCAGCGCATCGACCAACAGGTCGAGGTCGCTGCCATCCCGGTCGGTGCCATGCAGCACCGAGCCGAAGACGCGCGGGTTCGCGGCGCGAAAGCGGCCTACCGCTTCACGCACTGCGCTTCGCTTCATGTCAAGCACAACAGACGGTCGCATGCGCATCCTTTCTTATCGAAACTCGTTGAGATGATATGCAATCAAGAATAGAATTTCAAGAACTATTTTCGAGAATCGCAATGCCTTGATTCCCGTGCCGCGCCGGTTGCCTTGGCGGGCTTGTCACAAACCTACGTTTTCAAGAAGAAGGAAACCGCATGCCCCGCCGTTCGATCCTCTCCGCCGCCGAGCGCGAAAGCCTGCTGGCGTTGCCGGACACCAAGGATGAGTTGATCCGTCACTACACGTTCAGCGAAAGCGACCTCTCCATCATCCGGCAGCGGCGCGGCCCGGCCAATCGGCTGGGCTTCGCGGTGCAGCTCTGCTACCTGCGCTTTCCCGGCGTCATCCTTGGCGCTGATGAGCCACCGTTCCCGCCATTGCTGAGACTGGTCGCCAACCAGCTCAAGGTCGGCATCGAAAGCTGGGACGAGTACGGGCAGCGTGAGCAGACCCGACGCGAGCACCTGGTCGAGCTGCAAACGGTGTTCGGCTTCCAGCCGTTCACGATTGGCCACTACCGGCAGGCTGTCCAGTTGCTGACCGAGCTGGCCATGCAAACCGACAAGGGCATCGTGCTGGCCAGAGCCTTGATCGAGCACCTGCGGCGGCAGTCGGTCATTGTGCCCGCCCTCAACGCCGTCGAGCGGGCGAGCGCCGAAGCGATTACCCGCGCCAACCGGCGTCTCTACGACGCCTTGGCTGAGCCGCTGACGGACGTGCATCGCCGTCGCCTCGACGATCTGCTCAAGCGCCGCGACAACGGCAAGACGACGTGGCTGGCCTGGCTGCGGCAATCCCCGGTCAAACCGAACTCGCGGCACATGCTGGAACACATCGAACGCCTCAAGGCGTGGCAGGCGCTCGACCTGCCCTCCGGCATCGAGCGGCTGGTTCACCAGAACCGGCTGCTCAAGATCGCCCGCGAGGGCGGCCAGATGACGCCCGCCGACCTGGCGAAGTTCGAGCCGCAGCGGCGTTACGCGACCCTGGTGGCGCTCGCCATCGAGGGCATGGCCACCGTCACCGACGAAATCATCGACCTGCATGACCGCATCCTGGGCAAGCTGTTCAATGCCGCCAAGAACAAGCATCAGCAGCAGTTCCAGGCATCCGGCAAGGCGATCAATGCCAAGGTGCGGCTGTTCGGGCGCATCGGCCAGGCGCTGATCGAGGCCAAGCAAGCGGGCCGCGATCCGTTCGCCGCCATCGAGGCCGTCATGTCCTGGGATGCTTTCGCCGAGAGCGTCACCGAAGCGCAGCGGCTCGCGCAACCCGAGGACTTCGATTTCCTGCACCGCATCGGCGAGAGCTACGCCACGCTGCGCCGCTACGCGCCGGAATTTCTCGACGTGCTCAAGTTGCGGGCCGCGCCCGCCGCCAAGGACGTACTCGACGCCATCGAGGTGCTGCGCAGCATGAACAGCGACAACGCCCGCAAGGTGCCCACCGACGCGCCGACCGAGTTCATCAAGCCGCGCTGGCAGAAGCTGGTGATGACCGACACCGGCATCGACCGGCGCTACTACGAACTGTGCGCGCTGTCGGAGCTGAAGAACGCGCTGCGCTCCGGCGACATCTGGGTGCAAGGCTCGCGCCAGTTCAAGGACTTCGAGGACTACCTGGTGCCGCCCGCGAAATTCGCCAGCCTCAAGCAGGCCAGCGAATTGCCGCTGGCCGTGGCCACCGATTGCGACCAGTACCTGCATGACCGGCTGACGCTGCTGGAAACGCAGCTCGCCACCGTCAACCGCATGGCGCTGGCCAACGAGCTGCCGGACGCCATCATCACGGAGTCGGGCCTGAAGATCACGCCGCTCGATGCGGCGGTGCCCGATACCGCACAGGCCCTGATCGACCAGACGGCGATGATCCTACCGCACGTCAAGATCACCGAATTGCTGCTGGAGGTAGACGAATGGACGGGCTTCACCCGGCACTTCGCCCACCTGAAGTCAGGCGACCTGGCCAAGGACAAAAACCTGTTGCTGACCACGATCCTCGCCGACGCGATCAACCTGGGCCTGACCAAGATGGCGGAATTGTGCCCCGGCACGACCTACGCCAAGCTGGCCTGGCTGCAAGCCTGGCACATCCGCGACGAAACCTACGGGGCGGCACTGGCCGAGCTGGTCAACGCGCAGTTCCGACATCCCTTCGCCGGGCATTGGGGCGACGGCACCACGTCATCGTCGGACGGCCAGAACTTCCGCACCGGCAGCAAGGCCGAGAGCACCGGCCACATCAATCCGAAATACGGCAGCAGCCCAGGGCGGACGTTCTACACCCATATCTCCGACCAGTACGCGCCGTTCCACACCAAGGTCGTGAACGTCGGCGTGCGCGACTCGACCTACGTGCTCGACGGCCTGCTGTATCACGAATCCGACCTGCGGATCGAGGAGCACTACACCGACACGGCAGGGTTCACGGACCACGTCTTCGCGTTGATGCACCTGCTGGGCTTCCGCTTCGCCCCGCGCATTCGTGACCTGGGCGACACCAAGCTCTACATCCCGAAGGGCGATGCCACCTACGAGGCGTTGAAACCGATGATCGGCGGCACGCTCAACATCAAGCACGTCCGCGCCCATTGGGATGAAATCCTGCGGATGGCCACCTCGATCAAGCAGGGCACGGCGACGGCCTCGCTGATGCTCAGGAAGCTTGGCAGCTACCCGCGCCAGAACGGCCTGGCCGTCGCCCTGCGTGAGCTGGGACGCATCGAGCGCACACTGTTCATCCTGGACTGGCTGCAAAGCGTCGAGCTGCGCCGCCGCGTGCATGCCGGGCTGAACAAAGGCGAGGCGCGCAACGCGCTGGCCCGCGCCGTGTTCTTCAACCGCCTGGGGGAAATCCGCGACCGCAGCTTCGAGCAGCAGCGCTACCGGGCCAGCGGCCTCAACCTGGTGACGGCGGCCATCGTGCTATGGAACACGGTCTATCTGGAGCGGGCCGCGAACGCCTTGCGTGGCCACGGTCAAGCCGTCGATGACGGCCTGTTGCAGTACCTGTCGCCGCTCGGCTGGGAGCACATCAACCTGACCGGCGATTACCTCTGGCGCAGCAGCGCCAAGATCGGCGCGGGCAAGTTCAGGCCGCTACGGCCGCTGCAACCGGCTTAGCGTGCTTTATTTAATGAGATGGTCACTCCCTCCTTCCCGGTATTATGCTGAGGACAGGCTTTCATTCGGAGAACTATCATGGAAAACATTGCGCTCATTGGTATCGATCTGGGTAAAAACTCTTTCCATATTCATTGCCAGGATCGTCGCGGGAAGGCTGTTTACCGTAAAAAATTTACCCGGCCAAAGTTGATCGAATTTTTGGCGACATGCCCCGCTACAACCATCGCAATGGAAGCCTGTGGCGGTTCTCACTTTATGGCACGCAAGTTGGAAGAGTTGGGGCATTCCCCAAAGCTGATATCACCACAATTTGTCCGCCCGTTCGTTAAAAGCAATAAAAACGACTTTGTCGACGCCGAAGCTATTTGTGAAGCTGCATCGCGTCCGTCTATGCGTTTTGTGCAGCCCAGAACGGAATCTCAGCAGGCAATGCGGGCTCTGCATCGTGTCCGTGAATCCCTGGTTCAGGATAAGGTAAAAACAACCAATCAAATGCATGCTTTTCTGCTGGAATTTGGCATTAGCGTTCCCCGAGGAGCTGCCGTTATTAGCCGACTGAGTACCCTTCTTGAGGACAATAGTTTGCCTCTTTACCTCAGCCAGTTATTGCTGAAATTACAACAGCATTATCACTATCTTGTTGAGCAGATTAAAGATTTGGAATCCCAGTTGAAACGAAAGTTGGACGAAGATGAGGTTGGACAGCGCTTGCTGAGCATTCCCTGCGTCGGAACACTGACAGCGAGTACTATTTCAACTGAGATTGGCGACGGGAAGCAGTACGCCAGCAGCCGTGACTTTGCGGCGGCAACAGGGCTTGTACCTCGGCAGTACAGCACGGGAGGTAGGACGACATTGCTGGGAATTAGTAAGCGAGGTAATAAAAAGATCCGAACTTTGTTGGTTCAATGTGCCAGGGTATTCATACAAAAACTGGAACACCAGTCTGGCAAATTGGCCGATTGGGTCAGGGATTTACTGTGCCGGAAAAGCAACTTTGTCGTCACTTGTGCTCTGGCAAACAAGCTGGCCAGAATAGCCTGGGCCCTAACGGCACGACAGCAAACTTATGTAGCATAACGGCAGAAATACACCGGTTTAAAGAATTACTGATCTGGTTTTGCGAATACTGATATTGATGATACTAACGGCCCACCGGCCTGTTGAGGAACCTGTAAAACGGAAAGGCTCATTGAAGCCGTATATTTTCTGGAGGTTCATCAGGCGCGGAACTCATCAAGGCGCGGGAATAAAATCCCATTCAGACGCCGGATAGATTCAAGCAAGCCAACTTGTCGTCAAAATCGGTGTTGCAAAAACGGGAGTGACCATAGATTCCGTTTTCTGAGACGACCCCTGGCTGCGCGCCTACGACTTCACGACTGACCGCGGCGCCATGGCGCTCAATGACTACGCCCGCTCCAACGACCCCTTTACACGGGTCGGCCGGCAGCAGGTCGCTGTCGACGTCTCCAGCGTCATCCGCGCGTCCCCGGACAGCTTCCGCGTCGCCTGGGTCGAGCGCCGATACGAAAATGGCCAGCTCGCCGAGACCACGCGCTGGACCGCGATCCTGACGATCGTCGTGCAGATCCCCCGAAACGCCGACCGGCTCAGGGCGAACCCGCTCGGCATCTACGTCAACGCCATCAACTGGTCACGGGAGCTTGGGCAATGAAGCCGTATTTCCGTAAAGCCGGAAACCCGGCTTCACACACACACGTACTCCCGGCTCTCCGTAGAGCCGCATTCCCGGTCGTTCTGCTAGCGGCGACCGCGCTCGCGGGCTGCGCGACCACCAATCCGCCGCCGGAGATTTCCTACGACAATGCGGCTCCGGCGGTGCAGACCGTCGATCCACCCGCGCCGGTCACCGTGGTCGAGCTGCCCCGGCCGCTGCCGCTGCCTGGCCAATTGCAGCGTGTGGAGGAGACGCGGCGTGCCCCGGAGCCTTCTAATCCGACCGCTCGCGTCAACCAGGCAAACGAGGCGGCACGAGTCCAGCCGGTGCGCGACGGCTTCATTAACTCGATGCAGGTCTACCCGTGGACTCAAGGGGCGCTTTATCAAGTCTATACCGCCGTCGGGCAGATCACCGACATCGCGCTCCAACCCGGGGAGCAGCTTGTCGGCGCAGGCCCGGTGGCCGCCGGCGACACAGTGCGCTGGATCATCGGCGACACCGAGAGCGGATCGGGGGCAACGCGCCAGATCCACATCCTAGTAAAGCCCACCCGCGCCGACCTGATGACAAACCTCGTCATCAACACCAACATGCGCACCTATCACATGGAGCTGCGCTCGACAGAGCGCACCTATATGGCGTCGGTCTCATGGCAGTATCCGCAAGACCAGCTCATTGCGCTGCGCCGTCAGAACGCCGAGGCGCAGGCGGCCCAGCCGGTGGCGAGCGGCGTCGATCTCGCGAACGTCAACTTCCGCTATGCGATCGAGGGCGACCGTGCGCCGTGGCGGCCGCTGCGCGCCTTCGACGACGGACGCCAGGTCTTTATCGAGTTTCCGCGCGGCATCGGTCAGGGCGAGATGCCGCCACTCTTCGTCGTCGGCCCCGAGGGCAACACCTCTGAGCTCGTGAACTATCGCGTTCGCGGCCACCACATGATCGTTGATCGTCTGTTCGCGGCTGCCGAACTTCGCTTCGGCTCCGGCCGCGAGCAGAAGCGCGTCAGGATCGTCCGCACAGACGGGAGGCCGACCTCGTGAGCGAGAACCCGCCCCGGATTGAGGAAGTGCCGGACGACGATGCGCAGCCCCTGACCGGCGAGCCGGTCGGGCCTGCGCCGATGCGGCTGCGGGCCGAACCGCCCCGCGTCACCCGGTTGTCGCGGAAGGTTCTCGCCGGCCTCGGTCTTGTCGCCAGCGTCGGGCTCGGAGGTGCGCTGATCTACGCGCTTCAGACCCGCGACGCCGGTCGGCCGAACGACGAACTCTATTCGACCGAGAACCGCTCGACCGCTGACGGACTGGCCGGCCTGCCGCGAGATTACAGTGGCGTGCCACAGCTCGGTCCCCCTCTTCCCGGTGACCTCGGCCGGCCGATCCTTAGTACCCAGGATCGCGGACAGCCGGTGCCCACACCCGGGACGGCCACGCCCAATCCCGGCATCAGCCCGGAAGAGCAGCGCCGCCTTCAGGAAATCGAGACCGCGCGCACCAGCCGTCTCTTCTCCGGATCGGAAAGCCGGGGCACACCCGCTGCTGCGGGAGCTGCCCCAGCGCTCGCGCCGGTGCCGGATTTGGCGAGCATTGGCCTCGCTCCGCCGCCCGCCACGCCCTCGGCGCAGGACCGGCAGAACGCGTTTCTGAACGCCGCGGCCGATCGCAGGACGGTTGCGCCCGATCGCGTCGCTGCGCCAGTATCGCCGAACGTCCTTCAGGCGGGAGCAGTGATATCCGCGGCGCTGATCACCGGCATCCGATCCGATCTACCCGGCCAGATCACCGCGCAGGTCACCGAAAACATCTACGACAGCCCAACCGGCCGTATCTTGCTTGTGCCGCAAGGCACTCGTGTGGTCGGGCAGTACGACAACAACGTGCAGTTCGGCCAGAGCCGAGTCCTGCTCGTCTGGACTCGGCTCGTCTTCCCGAACGGGCGCTCGATCGTTCTCGAGCGCCAGCCTGGTGCTGACGCTGAAGGGTTCGCCGGGCTGCAGGATGGCGTCGATTACCATTGGTGGGATCTGGCCAAGGCTGCGGGATTGTCGACACTGCTGAGCGTCGGCGCCGAACTCGCGGTCGACAACGACGATCAGCTCGTTCAGGCGATCCGGAACGGTGGGCAGGACACCATCAACGACGCAGGGCAGCAGATTGTGAGGCGTCAGCTCAACGTCGCGCCCACGATCACTATTCGGCCCGGATTTCCCGTGCGCGTTCTCGTGACGCGAGACTTGGTACTGGAGCCATATGGAGGGTGATGATGTCGAAGCTTAAGCTAGGCCCCATCGCGGACGACAAGCCGCTTAAGGTACAGGTCGAGCTACCTGCAGCTCTCCACCAGGACCTTGTTGACTACGCCCACCTATTGGGCCGAGAGCAAGGTCAGTCCGCTGTTGACCCAGCTCGGTTAATCGTCCCGATGTTACAACGGTTCATCGCGACAGACCGTGGCTTCGCCAAAGCCAGGCGAACGTTGACGCCGGGGAGCGCCGATTAATCCGTGGTCCCCGCTCTAGAGGGGGTGTCGAAACACTTCAGCAGCAGCGGCAGAGTCGGGTTGTCGTTGTCACTGGAAGAAATTATAGCGGCCGTCGGCGCCCGCGCCGATGGGAGCGGGATCAACGCGATATCCGGCCGGTAGATCACGCTGGTGATGGTCAAGCCGAAGCCCTGTTCGACCATCGTCAGCAGGGTTTCTCGGCTGACTTGTTGGATCGAGAGTTGAACCGCTCCGTCTCCGGCGCCCACCATGCGCCGGAGTATGCCAGCGAGCTCACGCCCAGCGCCATCCGAGCGAACGAGGAAGACTTCGTCACAAACGTCCTCCCACGACAGCTGTGGCCGTGCTGCCAACTCGTGAAGCGGGGACAATGCCACGAACAGATCTGGTTCGCAGAGACGTCGAACTTGGAACTGAGGGCTCTTGCTCGCACTCAGGCTGATTGCTGCGTCCAGTAATCCGCGCTTCACCCCCAAAGTGTTTTCTTCTGAAGTGCCTTCCTCAAGCTTTACCTCGATCGTCGGATGTCTATTTCTGAATGCCGAGAGAATGTTGATGATCGGGCACGCCGGGAACGCTTCAAGCATTCCAAACCTCACGAGCCCGGTCTTGAGTTTCCGCGCGGAGCGGATCTCCGTTGCGGCGTTACGAAGGTAGCGCGCTCCCACCACCGCTTGTTGAAGGAAGCGCTCACCTTCTGGAGTCAGCCCTGCCCCCGCTCGCGTACGCTTGAAGAGAGAAAAGCCAAGTTGGCGCTCAAACAGCTGCACACGTCGGCTGACGGTGGATTGCGATATCGATAGGCGCTCCGCCGCTCGGCGGAAGCTGCCGGCCTCGGCGACCTGAACGGCGTACTTCAGGTATCGGAGATCAAGAGTCAGGTCGGGCATGAGACCCGTCCGATCATACCGGCGGTCTCATCGGCGAACCGCCTGCGCCCGGTGAGCGGCACCCATGCACGTCCACTTTCATCGAGCCCACCCCCGCTAGCGCCTGGGGAACGAGCACGTCCGTTGATCTCAGATGTGGAATCCGAGCTGAGCCCCTCAATGAGCATGACCATGTCCGAATCTGTCATAGATGCATGCGGCGGTCATACATTTTCACACGCTTGAAGTCTATGCGCGAAGCATATATTCTTGCGGTATGGAGCCTGAGGTCGCCAAGTACCATTTAGGTGCACTCGCGTTGGCCGTTGCAGACAGCATCGCCAGTGTCTCGGCCTCGTTTTCACCAAGCGGCCCGGGGACCGCCGTGATGGTGTTACTCAGCATGGAGCCCGGACTGCCGATCAGCGTTTTGGCTACCTCGATCGGGCTTTCTCATGCCGGGACGGTGCGATTGATCGATAGGCTCGAGCGCGAACAGTTGGTGGAACGACGAAGACAAATCACCGACAGGCGGGCGCGCTTCATTCACCTCACCAATTCGGGGAAGAAGATAACGGACGCCTTGCTCAAGGCACGGGAGCAGGTGATCTCCGAATGTATTTCGCCCCTGTCGCCCAATGACCTCGACATTCTAGGCATGCTGTCGGAGCGGCTCCTTGTGGCAAACGGCTTCGACAAAGATGGCTCGGTCAGCCTTTGCCATCTGTGCGGCTACAGCAGGATCGCGCCTTCCCGTGGTAAAGCTAAGCCGGGGCGCTCGCCACGCTGGAACGTCGCATCAGAAGGCTGACGATATGATCAGGCAGGCTTGAAATAATGGGATCGTTTGCGCTCGAACTTCTTCTATGCGTACTTGCCTTCGGGTTCGGATATGCGGCGAACCAAGGCGGAACCTGTTTAGTGGTGGCCGCTCATGAGTTACACAGAAGACAGCCGCCGAAAATGTTCGTCGGATTTCTCGCAGCGTCGGCAGCGGCAGGCCTGGTTGCGGTCCCGATAGTCTGGACGGGAACACTGGGCGCAACACTCGCACCCTCGACCAGCATCAATTTCCTCCTGCTCATCGGCGCCATCGCCTTCGGCCTCGGCGCACTCATTAATGACACATGCCTGCTCGGATCGCTGGCGCGGCTTGGGGATGGGGAGATGCGACTTCTAGCTCTACCCTTGGGATTAACGATTGGTATCTTGGCTGCCGACCATGGCAGGTTCGGCTACGATTCAACATGGCCAAGCTTAATCTCCAAACCGAGCGCAACAGGCCTCGTTACTCTCCTAGCCTTCCTAGTTGTGCTCGTGCTGGCACTCGTTTTCGTTTCCACGAAGAGCGTTCTGCGAACAAAGCCGGGTTGGTCGTTCGGCGCTTCGATGATTGGACTCGGTATCACTGGCGGACTTCTATATGCACTCTCGCCGGCCTGGACCTTCGCAGACGTGATTCAACGCGCCCTTCCTCTCAGAATGTCCCCGGCCGGCGAGGTCGCGCTCACTGCGGTGATCTCTTCGATCGCAGGCGCCCTAACCGCCTCCTTTCGCCAAGGCAATCTGCGTCTCCAACTGCCGACAGCCAATGGCATTCTGCGATCTGTCGTCGGCGGCACATTGATGGGTATCGGCATCGCGCTCATACCCGGCGGGAATGATGGGTTGATCCTCGCAGCGGTTCCGACTCTTTCACCTGGTGGGATAGTCGCCTACCTTCTGATGACGACGACAATCGTCTTCGGATTTGCAGCGCGTGGTAAGTTATTCCGGCGCTGCCTTTCACGGCCATGATAAGGGCAACAGAGGACTTGCCCTCCTGACATGAGCATTTATCCCGACCGGGAATATCGGCTGACTAGCTCGTATGCCTTTGCAGGCCCTTGGACCATGATGACCACTTCAAAGGCCGCCGGCCCCAGAATCCTGTAGGTTGCATGGTAGGTGTCGTCTCCGCAGGCATAGACGCCACTCGCTTCCAACCCGGTATCCGTCCGCGAGAAACTCAAGCTGAGGAACTGCGTCCCGATATGAGGTCCGTCTGCGAACTCGACGACAACACTGTCCTCGCTCAAGCGATAGCGATACTGCCGGCACGCGGAGAATACTCTGCCATCTGCCAGTGAGAGAATGCCGCTCTCTCGATAAGCGAGCGCGCCTTCGCCGATCGCTGCTACGATTTCGGTGGGCATGGTTATCTCGTCCAGGGCCGCGTCCATCCGTACAGGCTGGACGTTTGCCAACGGGCTATAGGCCCACCCGGAGCGCCAGCCCCATCAAGTCAAAATCCCGCAAAGGTCGCGCGTTTGCTGGGTAAAGGCATCGCCGATGAGGATGGCTTCGTGAGGCAGCGAAGCGCGAGCCAGCCGCTCGACATATCTCGCTTATTAGTATATGGTATATGCGTCGCGCATATACTGCAACGCCTGCCCGAAGCACGTAGACGACGTTCGTGACGTTCCCACGGGACCACTGTTGAGGAATTTTAGATGAGCATTTTCGACCGTTATGAATTTCTTGTCCCCGAGCACGGTCGGAGGGATCTTGGCCTGCTTAGATGGGCTCTCGTGATCGTATTTCTGTGGTTCGGCGCGATGAAGTTCACAGCGTACGAGGCCTATGGTATCGCCCCGTTTATCGAACACAGCCC
This sequence comes from Citrobacter freundii complex sp. CFNIH4, assembly GCF_002934505.1. Lineage (NCBI taxonomy): Bacteria > Pseudomonadati > Pseudomonadota > Gammaproteobacteria > Enterobacterales > Enterobacteriaceae > Citrobacter > Citrobacter freundii complex sp. CFNIH4. Next base: position 235,465 of record NZ_CP026234.1, on the reverse strand, counting down.
GATCATGAATTGGCTCGGCATGTTCGGGACGCAGGGGCAAAGCTATTTCATCGGCGTTATCGAGTTATCGACCGGTCTCGTTCTGATCCTTGGTGCATTTCGTCCACTCTTCTCTGCGCTAGGCGCACTAATGTCAGCAGCGACCTATCTGATCACGCTGACCTTTTTCATCACCACTCCAGGTGTCGCGGAGCAGACTGCCGGCGGCTTTCCTGCGATTTCGGCTGCACCAGGGCAGTTTCTACTGAAGGACGCAGTTCTGCTAGCGGCGTCCCTCGTGCTGCTGCGTGCTTCGGTCCGCCACAGAGGGGCGCTTGTGCTCTCGTGACTGTGGTCCTCTCGTGACGGCGGGCGTGCAAATCCTGCAGAACCTCCGCGGGGCATGGATGCTCCGTCGCGATATCGAGCCCGGAGGCGCTCAGCTGCATGGCGACGCGGTCTTCGCCCGTTTCGCCGCAATCCCCGACGTCGTGGAGCACGGACTGTTCCTCAATGGGATTGATACAATCGTGATCGCGCGCGGTGACACGATGGAAGTGCGACGCCGGGGGCAAGCTAGGTCTCGCTGATCTGCACCTGCGCGGCCTGGATGACAGCGCTGACGCGGAGTGATTCTCGGGCGCGACCTACGGCGATTCCGAGCGAAAAGGCTTGCCCTATAGCCGCCAGGTATCAACGGTTCCGCGGCCTTAACGAGCCGGACCCGTTTTTTTCGGCGCGCTCGATCAGTCGAAATCCTCCGAAACCCTTCTAAAACAGGACATTTTCCACAAGCCGCGCGGAGGAAGAGGACCACGGTATGGCTTGCTGTCTATGCTCCGCGCACATATAGATGTGGCAATGGATGGACCTCGAGATCGAAACATTTTCGGGGCGTTCGCACTCATGATCAGCGACGACATCGTTCGCGCTAGTTCATCGCGGGCGCCGGAAGCTGGACCCGCCGCCTCAGCGCTGGCGTTGCTCGCGCACAAGCCCGGGCTCTCGATCCGTATGCTTGCGATCGGGGTGGGCCTTTCACATGCTGGAACTGTTCGCCTGGTGGATAGATTGGTAAGCGAGGGATTGATCGAGCGTAGGGAGCATTCGACAGACGGGCGCGCGCGATCCCTCTATCTTACTCCAACTGGCAAGGTCGCGAGCGACGAGGTCCTGGCCTCGCGCGATCAAGTGATTGCCGAAGGGCTATCGATCCTTAATCCAGACGAACTGAAAACCTTATCGGACATCGCTGAACGCGTTCTCCGAAATCGCTTGGAAAACCTCGAGCAGTCATACCGCATCTGCCGCTTGTGCTGCTACGAGGGCTGCACGAACTGCCCCGTCGATGCCGAATTGCATGAGCGAGGTGTGGACCGCGAGAAGAACGACGACGCGTAGGAGACTCGCAATTGCGGCAGCTCAACGCTGCTCAGATGGCGGGGCTTCATAATGTCAGCGAGCCTACCATCAGCCGCATTCTTTTGGCTACGCGTCAAGCCGGCCGATCGGGCATGGCGGTCTCATTCTAATATGTCGGTGATCGCCCCACTTTTAGCCGCTCAATTGATCGGAACGCGGTTTCGGAAGCGGCCGTTCAAACCACTCGCTGCATTCCCATTTCTCTATGTCCGATAGGTAGTTTCGGGGAAAAGCAGTCGGGAACAGGTTTCGGGAACGCATGCTCCGGCAGGAGCGCAGCGCGCGTCCCACACGCGTTTTCCCGGTAGAGCTTCCCAATCGGCAAAGTGCGGGCCACCTCAGACTGCGAACGCGAAAAACCGCCTGGCTGGTCACTCAAGGCAGGGTAACGACGATTTTCGCTGCGGATACACCCGCCTTCAGGGCTTCCAAGGCAGCCTGGAGCATTTCAAGGCCCTGGCCCACGATCTTCGCCGGAGGGGCGGGGACGAACGTGCGCGCCGCGAGAGCCTGCGGCAGGAATTCGCGGTAGATCATTGGACCAACCTCGTCATCCTTGAGGCTCGTCCCGGAGATGTGCGTCGCCTCGACTCCAAATGAACGCTCGTCGGGCGGGGCCAGCGTCGCTGCCACCCGGCGCGAGCCCTCGCATCTCGCAACTACGGCAAAACAGTCTTTCATGTGACCGGTCGCGTGAAGCGTTCCAGCGAGACTGCGCCCGCGCATTGCCTCAATCACGTCTTCCACGATGGCTGGACTCGAGTGGTCAAGAACCTCGCTTGCACCCAGCTCCTTCAACAGGCCGACGTTGCGCGCCGAAGCGGTGGCGACGCACCTGTAGCCCGACGCCACCGCGAGCTGGATGGCGTTGCAGCCAACGCTCGACGATCCACCCCAGACCAGAACGACCTCTGGACGCGCGGTCGGCGAGTGTAACGGTGGCGCGAGAGCCAACTGTGTCCGTCCGTAGAGCCCGCTTGCGGCGGTGCCAAGGCCAAGCGGGAGGACTGCCGCATCAGCGAAGGCAATGTTGTTGGGGATCGGCGCCGCCATGTGGTCCAGCACGATCGTGTGGTGCTGGAACGCACCCTGCGCAGGTTGATTTACGGTTGTCCCGACCGCCTGTCCGATGACTCGATCGCCGACCTTGAACCGCTCGACCGCGCCACCGACCGCCGCGACCTCACCGGAGACGTCGCTGCCGAGAATCGCGGGATAGTCGAGCCATGGCAAAAGCGCGACGTCCTGCAGAATCCAGTCGAGTGGGTTGATCGCGATGGCCGCGTTGCGGATCAATATCTCGTTCGCCGCCAGATGCGGCAGAGCGGTGACACCGATCCTCAGTGGCTGCCCCGGCGCTTTCTGCCAGGCGGCCTGATTAGTCACGGTTTCGGTCATCATCAACTCTTTCTGTCAAGTATTACAGCTGGGCGTTCGTCTGAGCGGTCCAACCGCCAGGTCGGGCGCACGAAGTGGCAGCTATAGCCCCCAGGATAGCGCACCAGGTATTCTTGGTGCTCTGGCTCCGCCTCCCAAAAGGGTTCTTCTGGGTTGATCTCCGACACGACCGGGCCAGGCCAGCTTCCTGATGCCTCGATTTCCGCGATGGTTGTGAGGGCGACTTCCTTCTGCACTTCGGTGGTGTAGAAAATCGCCGATCGATAGCTCGGACCGACATCGCTGCCTTGTTGCTCGTAGGTCGTGGGGTCATGTATCTGGAAGAAGAGTTCCAAGAGCGAGCGATAGGCGAGAACGGAAGGGTCGAAGGTCACTTCCACTGCTTCCGCATGGCCGTAATGTCTCGCGTAGGTCGGATCAGGCATTTCTCCGCCTGTGTAACCGACACGCGTCGAAATGACTCCCCTGGCTCGGCGCAGCAAATCCTCCATGCCCCAGAAGCAGCCGCCTGCGAGAATTGCTCGCTCTGTCGCGGCCGCCCTATTGCCGGTAGGCGATTGGCTCACAGTCCGTTCGCCCTCCTCCGTGTGCGCCACGGTCAAGCCAGCCTCGCGGGATCCGCAGCCTGACTGGCGCTCAAGAGCTCGGTCTGCACGTCCGAACCCCGGATGAGACTCAGATCGACGGGACACCGATCAGCGATCGCGAGGATCCGAGCGCGCTGATCATCACTCAGCGGCCCATCGAGGACAATGGTGCGGGTGAACCGGTCGGGTGGCATCATGTCCGGCACCTTCTCGTGCTGCACGGTCGTGCTCGCCCGTTCGAGCGGAAAGCCCTTGCGGTTCGCATAGAGACGCATCGTCATCACCGTGCAGGCTGCGAGGCCGGCAGATACGAGTTCGTAGGGAGATAGTCCGGTCCCGAGGCCACCGACCGATGCTGGCTCGTCGGCGAACAGAGTGTGCTCGCCGCTGCGGACCTTGAGCTGGAACGTCCCTGCAAGAGTTTCGGTGGCGACGACGCCCTCCGCAACCTCGATCTGCGGAAGATCCGCGCTGAGTGGTGGGAGAAAGCGGCTCGCCCAAACCGCCACCATGGCCGCGGCGTAGTTCGCGTCCGCGACGTCGGTGAGAAGGTGATCCGCGTTGTCGAGCGAGATGAAGCTTTTAGGGTGCCTGGACGCGACGAAGATGCGCGACGCGTGGTCGATGCCGACCACCTGATCCAGCGGAGAGTGCATGACCAGCACCGGCCGTCGCAGGGAGGCAATGGCCTTCTCGACGTCGATCCCCTCAACCGCCTCAAGGAACCCTCGGCGAATGAGGAAGGGCCTACCGGCAATCTCCACCGAGGCCTCGCCCTCGCTCGCGATGGTGTCCAGATCATTCGGTCCGAAGAGGCGCAAGATATGCTGAAGGTCGGCCGGCGCACCAATCGTCGCTACCGCCGCAATATCAGGCATGTCGGCGGCGGCTACGATCGCAGCGGTGCCACCCAGGCTGTGCCCGACGAGGAGGGACGGTGACATGCCCGCCGCCGCCATCGCATTTGCGGCGGCCCGAAGGTCCTCGACGTCCGACGCGAAGTTCACAGGTTCTCCCGTCCCACCGCCGATCCCGGTCCCGGCGAAATCGAACCTCAAGACCCCGATGCCCGCACGCGACAGCGCGCGCGAGATGTGAACAGCGGCGCGACTGTCTTTCCCGCACGTGAAGCAGTGGGCGAAGATCGCCCAGCCCCGCGGCGTCCCTTCCGGCGGTTCGAGGTGCCCGGACAGCGGAGAGCCAGCCCCACTGACAAACGTAAATGATCTTCCTGCCATGTCCATCAAACCTCCAGCACGCGGCTTGGCGGTTGCGCTCTCAGAACCTTCGACGGAGCTGAGCGGAGCGCACCGCCAACCGGTAATCGTCATCTCAGGCTATCATTTATATGTCTGGCGCATATAGACAAGCCCCTATATCATGATTATATGCGCCAAGCATACTTCTGCGACCTGCGTTCCAAAGGCGGTCTCACGGAAGAGGTATCAGTCAGGCGCGTGGGCCAAAGGACTATGGAACTCAATCAAGTCAGCTATTTCATCAACTTGGCCGAGACGCTGAATTTCACAGCGGCCGCTCGCTTGAGCGGTGTGTCACAGCCAAGTCTGACCCGCGCGATCCGCCGCTTGGAAGATGAGCTTGGCGGGCCGCTGATCTATCGCGACGGGAAGAACAGCCGCCTGACTGGCCTTGGCCATGACGTCGAGGCAGAATTCCGGCGCATGGTGGTCGCGATGAAGAGCGTTCGCAATCACTCGGAGCACTGGGCGATGGGGGGGCACCGCGTGCTGGATGTCGCCGTCGCGCCCACCGTCGGACCAAAGGAATTTACGGCATTCTTCGAGAGCGCATTGGCGGAGATGCCATCCATCGAAATCAAGCTGCACTCGCTCCAGTCGAACGAGGACACATCGGAGGTGCTTTCAGGAAAATACCACGCGTGCATCATGCCGCGTGAAACAAGACCGGAACGCAAGCTGGATGTGCATCCTCTATTTCGGGAGCGCTTCGTGCTCGGCTGTTCTGCAAACCATCCCTTGGCTGCCAACGAGATCGTGCGCGGCGAAGACCTGCTCGAGTTTCCTTTCGTCGATCGCCTGAAATGCGAGTTTCGCGATCGGATCCTCGATCACTTCGCGCGACGGGACTTGCTCATGCGACCTCGCTTTCGATCAGATCGCGAGGACTGGGTGCAACGGGTCGTCGCTGACGGCCACGCCATATGCATTCTTCCGGAACGATCGCCGACCGTGCAAGGCCTCGTCACTCGGCCGATCGACGGATTTGTCTTGGAGCGCGAAGTCGTGATCGCGACAGTATCCGGCTCCACGGCAACGGTCGAGATACGGAACATCGCGCAGCTGGCAGCCCGGTATGAGTGGAACTGAATCACGACGTGAAGAGCTTCGGCGCTATGGAAACTATACGCGCAGCGTATTGGATAAATCTGGGGCGCATGCTATAGTCGGCGCAATGACTGCAAAGATAAATGACAGTGTGTCGAGCTCTCTAGATTAATTATTGGAGACTATCATGAAGTTTGAGAAGTCACAGGCAGCAGTTGACCGCCTGACCCCCGAGCAACGCCGGATTACCCAGGATTCGGGGACCGAAAGGCCCTTCACGGGTGAGCACAACGACAACAAGGAGCCTGGCATCTACGTCGACATAGTGTCGGGAGAGCCGCTGTTCGCTTCAACGGACAAGTTCGATTCGGGTACTGGCTGGCCCAGCTTCACCAAGCCGATCGTTCCGGCAAACGTGAACGAGGTGCGGGACAGTGCACACGGCATGGTCCGGACGGAGGTCAGGTCGGTACACGCCGACAGCCATCTGGGCCACGTTTTCCCGGACGGTCCTTCCGACCGCGGCGGTCTGCGCTACTGCATCAACTCTGCGTCCCTTCGCTTCATCCCGCGCGACGAGATGGAGTCCGAGGGATACGGTGAATATCTCGATCAAGTAGAGGAGGCTTAACATGCATCAGCGCGCTGTTCTCGCAGGAGGATGTTTCTGGGGCATGCAGGATCTGATCCGCAAGCGGCCCGGCATCATCTCGACCCGTGTGGGTTACACGGGCGGCGATATTCCGAACGCCACGTATCGTAATCACGGCACGCATGCCGAGGGGATCGAGATTGTCTTCGACCCGACAGTGACGAGCTACCGGCACATCCTGGAATTCTTCTTCCAGATCCACGATCCGACGACGCTGAACCGCCAGGGCAATGATCGTGGGCTCTCCTACCGGTCGGGCATCTATTATGTCGACGAGGAGCAGAAGCGCGTCGCCGAGGATACGATCGCCGATGTGGATGCCTCGGGGCTGTGGGATGGCAAAGTGGTGACCGAGGTCCAGCCGGTCGGCGAGTTCTGGGAGGCCGAGCCCGATCACCAGGATTATCTGGAGAAGCGGCCGGGCGGCTACACCTGCCACTTCGTCCGTCCCGACTGGGTTCTTCCAAAGCGGCATGAGGCCGGCGATGTGAGCCCTGCGGCCGGGGCTGCAGCGGAATAGGCTTCGCTGCCGTTAGTGCCGCGCCGATCCGGTTCGCAACCTCCGACGACCGCGTCAATCGACGCGGTCGTCGAACCCGGCCTTGAAGCAGATCATTCCATTCAGCCGCCGTCGCAGTGCCAGGATCCAGATATGACAGACCTCTCCTCCTTTCCCATCACGCAGCGCTGGCCAGCATCTTATCCGGATCGCTTGCAACTATACGCGGCCCCCACGCCCAACGGCGTCAAGGTCTCGATGATGCTGGAGGAGACTGGCCTGCCGTATGAGCCCCACTTCGTCGACATCTCGAACAACGAGTCGAAGGATCCAGCGTTCGTGTCGTTGAATCCCAACGGCCGCATACCCGCGATCATCGATCCGGCTGGCCCTGACGGCCAGCCCATTGGCATATGGGAAACCGGTGCGATCCTCATCTATCTGGCCGACAAGACGGGGCAGCTCATCTCAACAACACCCGCCCAGCGGTACGAGACTCTGGCCTGGGTGTTCTTTCAGGTGTCGGGCGTTGGGCCGACCTTCGGACAGCTAGGCTTTTTCCTGCGATTTGCCGGCAAGGACTATGAGGACAAGCGACCTCGGCAGCGCTTTGTTGATGAATCCAGGCGTCTTCTCGGGGTCCTGGATCACCGGCTGGAGGGCCGCGAATGGATTGTCGATGATTACTCGATCGCGGACATTGCGACGTTTGGCTGGGTGAATGCGCTGGTCGAATTCTACGCAGCGGGCGACATCCTCGGCCTAAGCAGCTATTCGAACGTGCAGGCATGGCTCGAACGCGGGCTGGCGCGACCGGCTGTACAGCGTGGCCTGCGAATTCCTGCGAGGCCTGCATGACCATTATCGCCGCATATTATTACAACGAAGGTAAGCGAGTCCGTGAAATCAGGCTCGATGAGCACGTCGAACTAAACGAGAATCGCTCGGGCTTCTGCTGGATCGCGCTTAGCGAGCCCACCGCAGACGAACTCAGCGCGATCCAGACGACGTATAACCTCCATCCTTTGGCGATCGACAACGCCATGCACCCGCTGTGCCCGCCCAAGCTCGAGGTCTACAACAATGAGTTGTACGTCGTCGCCCAGACCGCCGAGCTGGTCGGCGACCGGATCAGCTACGGCAAGATGGCGATCTTCACCGGTCACAATCACCTTATCACCGTGCGGCACGGCAATGCCGGAGCGCTGGGCAAACTTCGGGAGCAACTCGAGGCATCGCCGACGCAGTTCGGCAAGGGTGTCGACTATGTGCTGCACGCGATCTTGCACCGAGTGGTCGACCAGTATCTGCCCATCTTCGAAATGATCGAGGACGACGTCCTGGCGATGGAGCGACGGTCGCTGCACGATTTCCTCGGGCCAGAAGAGGTGGCGCGAATCTTCGAACTAAGGTCCGAACTCACGCGGTTCCAGCGCACGCTCGGGGCTATGGCCGAGCTGGTGCGAAAGCTCGTTCGCGGCCACTTTCCCTGCATCAGCGCCGAAATGACACCATATTTCCACGACGTCGCGGACCATGTCCACCGCGTGCAGTCCATGGTCGACGGCCTCCTGCTTGTCCTGTCCACGGTCTTCGAGGCCAGCAGCCTTCTGGAAGCGCAAAGGATCGGTGTGGTCACTCGCCAGCTCGCGGCCTGGGCGGCGATCTTGACGGTCCCGACGGCGATCGCCGGAATATATGGCATGAACTTCAAGCACATGCCGGAACTGGACACGCCATATGGCTACTTCGTCGTGCTCGGAGTGATAGCGGTGTTCTGCCTTCTCCTGTTCATGCGCTTCAAGAAGGCCAAGTGGCTATGAGTAACGCACTTCGCGAGCTTCTCCGTCCGCGGGGTTTGAGAGCCAATGGAACGAAAACGTACGCTAAGAAGTTAATTCATTGTTTAAATTGAAATTTAGTTCTCTCAGTTCCCCCTTCAAAATATCCTCCGGTAGCGTAAACGTATAATGCCCCAGCATATTGATATGCCCGTGCATCAGTGGGGACAACCGGGCGATATCTTCAACCCCGATTTCTTCTCCATTACTGCGTATCCAGCTCAGGGCTTCCTGCATATAAAGTGTGTTCCACAGTACCACTGCGTTAGTGACCAGGCCCAGTGCCCCCAGCTGATCTTCCTGACCTTCACGATAGCGCTTTCTGATCTCACCGCGCTGCCCGTAGCAGATCGCCCTCGCCACAGCATGGCGGCCTTCCCCCCGGTTTAGCTGCGTCAGGATCCGCCGACGATAATCCTCATCATCAATATAATTAAGAAGGTACAGCGTCTTGTTGACGCGCCCCACTTCCATGATCGCCTGTGCCAGCCCTGATGGGCGCGAGCTTTTCAGCAAAGAGCGAATGAGTTCTGAAGCATGAATGGTGCCCAGTTTCAGCGAACCGGCGGTTCGCATCATCTCATCCCACTGATCCTCGGCTTTCGACAGATCGGCACAACCACGTGCCAGTTCGTCCAGTGCACCGTAATTTGCCGATTTATCCACTCGCCAGAATACCGCTTCACCGGCATCGGCAAGCCGGGGGGAAAACTGGTATCCCAGCAGCCAGAAGAGGCCAAAAATAATGTCGCTGGTACCGGCTGTGTCTGTCATGATCTCAACCGGATTCAGCCCTGTCTGCTGCTCCAGAAGGCCTTCCAGCACAAAAATGGAATCTCGTAATGTGCCGGGGACAACGATGCCGTGGAATCCAGAGTACTGATCAGAGACGAAGTTGTACCAGGTGATGCCACGTCCGGAACCAAAATATTTTCTGTTAGGTCCTGAATTGACGGTTTTCACCGGCGTGACAAAGCGCATGCCATCAGCTGAAGCCACTTCGCCACCACCCCAGCGGCCAGCAAGCTCCAGTGTGGACTGAAAATCAACCAGGCGGGCATTGGCGCTGACCAGCGTTTCTGCCCGGAGGTAATTCTGTTTTACCCAGCTAAGCCGGTGGCGCGTCAGCGCCGGTATATTGTGCTTTATCAGCGGTTCCAGCCCGATATTGCAGGCCTCTGCCATCAGGACCGCGCACAGGCTGATGTGCAGATCCTGTGCCCGGGCCCCGGATTCACTGACATGCGTAAACTCACGTGTAAATCCCGTTCTGGCATCTATTTCAAGCAACAGTTCCGTCAAATCTACTGGCGGGAGTAGCAGCCTTACCCGACTGTTGAGACGATGCAACGATGTTGGCTCCTCCAGTTTCTCCAGGCTGCTGATAGTCAGGGAAGGATGTTTACCGTCATGGCAAATATGAACCTCCGCATTTCCTTCAAAGCGGGATGCGACGGTTTTCCAGGTTTCATCTAGCTGGACCGCCAACTGTTGCACGCCTTTATGTCCATCAGTGGGATGTCCCAGCGCCCGGCAAACGGGGACCCGCTGAGCCTGCCATTCTTCCCCCTGCAACAGCTTCTCGCGGGGATTTCCCCAGCGATCGCTGTTTTCGAGCCAGATGTCCCTTCGACGTAGTGCATCCTGAAGGCGCTCCAGCAGACAAAGCGAGTAACCGGCACGCTGTATCCGGCCCTCCGCATCGTATACCAGGCGTTTCCAGGGGCCGGTAATAATATGTTCAGGCGCATTGTCCAGGATGCGCTTTTTCGAGCAGTTCAGTTCGGTCAGATAATGAATGGCGGACAACGTATGTTCTCCGGCTGGCGCTGCCTGGAAATGCAGGTCGCGCAATACCGCCGGAAGAAAGCGCTTTACCCGCCCGTACTGCTCCACCATTTCGTCATGGAAATTGTTGTTCTGAGGCCGGGCCAGCTCATTTACCTTGCAGACGGATTCTGCCAGCCTGCTTTTCGGTATGCTGTTGAATATGGTCTCCCTCAGTTCAGCATCGTCAGCCTGTTCATCCAGCAACAATGAACATGCCCGCGCCAATATTAGCGCAGCACGATCAAGATCTTTAAGCGTCCTGAGCCGTTTTTTCTGCCCCGTTTTCTTCGCCGCACGAGTGATATCCAGTATCAGCATATCGAGCACATCAACGGCCTCATCCAGCGCCGCAGTCTCCTGCGCTTTAACGAATGCTGTGAGTACGGCCAGTTTTCTCTGCTGTGGCATTCGCGCGATATATTTTACCGACGCCATGCCTGCGTAACGGGCCAAATTACGCAGTTGTATAGCAGGCAGACCGGTAAAATTCAGTCGGGAAAATTCCAGGTTTCGCAGCCGGATATACCGCTCCAGCGCTTCGGTAAATGCCGGGCCGCTGACGGTGACCGGTCCCTTTTTCAGTTGCTCCAGCGGTGAAGTACGCTGCCCCTCAGGAATGTCCAGAAGCTCCGTCACGCGGGCGGTCTGCCAGCTGTCCGGCAACGCGGCCAGTTTCTTCCACAGCCGCTGATTTGCCCGTTCGCGTATTTCACTGACGAGACGTACAAGTGTGGTTGCTCCGGGCAGCAGGACCTTATTCTGAAGCAGCCACGCGGTGGCAAAATCAAACATAAGGCCGGGTCGCTCATTACTGAGCCATGCGCGGGTGTACAGCAGGCGCTTCAGGCGGAAAGACCAGGGGAAATCGCCAAATTCATGGTAACCGTAATATTCCTTAATCAGCGCAGTATGCTCTCTGAGGGTGGTAACCCGTTCTGCGTAGCGGGTAAGGACTTCTGGACGGCGAATATTAAGCTGCACCGCGACAAATTGCTGAACACCTGGCAGAACCCGGGTTAAGTCTGTCAGAAAGGTGCCCAGAAAACGGGCGGTGGTGAGCTGAAGCGCAATTCCCAGCCGGTTATGCCTTCCCCGCCGCTGGTTAATGAAGGCAAGATCCCGCTCATCAAGATGAAAATAGCGCGCCAGCTGCACGTCATTGGGTTCTGCAACATAGCGACCATAATTCAGTTCCTGCTCAGTGGTCAGAAAATCGACGGGCATACCGGCCTCCCTGCCTGATGGTCATGAATTAACAATTTCGCAACCGTCCGAAATATTATAAATTCTCGGACACACTAAAATGGTGTTGTCTAGGTGTCTATTAAATCGATTTTTTGTTATAACAGACACCCACTGTCCGATATTTGATTTAGGATACATTTTTATGCGACTTTTTGGTTACGCACGGGTATCAACAAGCCAGCAGTCCCTCGATATTCAGATCAAGGGGCTTAAAGAGGCGGGGGTGAAAGCCAGTCGCATATTTACCGACAAAGCATCCGGCAGTTCTACCGACAGGAAAGGACTGGATCTGCTGCGAATGAAGGTGGAGGAAGGTGACGTCATCCTGGTGAAGAAACTCGACCGGCTTGGCCGCGACACTGCCGATATGATCCAACTGATAAAAGAATTCGACGCTCAGGGAGTCGCGGTCCGATTCATAGACGACGGGATCAGCACCGACGGTGAAATGGGGAAAATGGTTGTGACCATTCTTTCAGCTGTAGCCCAGGCCGAACGCAGGAGGATTCTGGAGCGTACGAACGAAGGACGGCAGGAGGCCAGGCTGAAAGGTATCCGGTTTGGCCGAAAGCGCATCATCGACAGAAATAGTGTACTGGCACTTCATCAGCAGGGAACTGGTGCAACAGATATTGCCCGCCGGCTCAGTATTGCCCGTTCCACTGTTTATAAAATTCTGGAAGATGAGAGCCGGGTTAATCTGAGCAAAATTTGAGGACGAACATGAGTGATGTAAAGGCATTCAACAATTGCATGAGTGTGTTCTGGCGACAGCATGAAGCCGAATTCTCTCGCTTTCTGACATCGAAGACAGGTGATAGCGAAAAAGCAGCAGACCCGGAGAAGACGAAGGTGATTATCGTGACGCTTGCCGAAACGACACCTGTACTGGAAGCCGCTAACCTGCAGCAGGATCTACGCCGAGCTGGCATCGAGCCGTGGGCATGGGTCGTTAATAACAGCCTGGCAGCTGCTCAACCGTCTTCGCCTTTCCTGAAGATCAGGGCGAACCGCGAGCTGCCTCTCATCTCTGATGTGGAAGAGCAGTATGCAAAGCGTATTGCATTAACAGCGCTACAGAGCGAAGAGCCGGTTGGTATTGACCTGCTGGAAGAAATGGCGAAGTAATAATGAAGGGGGCAAATGCCCCCTTCGTCTTTATTTCAGTCTTTTACCTGAATCATCAACGACTTTTTCACCGTCTTCCTTGGTGAAAGCCGCTTTCTGGGCATCTGGAAGGATATCGAGAACAACCTCTGAAGGACGGCAAAGTTTAGTTCCCAGTGGCGTCACTACGATCGGACGGTTGATCAGAATCGGATGCTGTAGCATAAAGTCGATGAGCTGGTCGTCAGTAAATTTATCTTCTGCAAGACCCAGTTCCTCATACGGCTCGACGTTCTTACGCAGCAAAGCCCGGACGGAAATGCCCATATCCGCAATGAGTTTGAGCAGCTCATCGCGTGAAGGTGGAGTCTCAAGGTAAAGAATAACGGTCGGCTCGATACCGCTGTTGCGGATCATCTCCAGCGTATTACGCGACGTGCCGCAGGCTGGGTTGTGATAAATGGTGATGTTGCTCATATCAGTATCTCATTACAAAGTGAAAGAGAGACGTAGCGCCAGCGCGGCCAGCGTTACAAACAGCACAGGCAGAGTCATGACGATCCCGGTGCGGAAATAGTATCCCCATGTGATGGTCATGTTCTTCTGTGAAAGGACATGCAGCCAGAGCAACGTTGCCAGGCTACCAATAGGTGTAATTTTCGGTCCAAGATCGCAGCCAATCACGTTGGCAAAAATCATCGCCTCTTTGATAACGCCTGTTGCAGTGCTGCCATCAATAGAGAGAGCACCAACCAGCACGGTAGGCATATTGTTCATGATGGAAGAGAGGAAAGCCGTCAGGAAGCCAGTACCAAACGTCGCGGCCCAAAGTCCTTTATCTGCCAGCACGTTCAACACACCGGAGAGGTATTCTGTTAGTCCGGCATTACGCAGACCATAGACCACCAGATACATTCCCAGAGAGAATATGACGATCTGCCATGGCGCACCGCGAAGCACTTTGCCAGTGTTAATGGCATGGCCTCGCTTCGCCACCGCAAACAGAATGACAGCCCCTACAGCAGCAATCGCACTGACCGGGATACCCAACGGCTCAAGGACGAAAAAGCCAACCAGAAGAAGGATCAACACTATCCAGCCGGTTCTGAAGGTTGCCAGATCTTTAATCGCTTTTGCCGGTGCTTTCAGGAGAGCCAGGTCGTAAGTTGGCGGAATATCTTTGCGGAAGAACAGATGCAGCATCACCAGCGTGGCGATAATGGCTGCGATATCCACCGGCACCATTACCGACGCATACTCAGTGAAACCCAGCCCAAAGAAGTCTGCAGAAACGATGTTAACCAGGTTGGACACGATAAGCGGCAGACTGGCCGTATCGGCAATAAACCCGGCGGCCATGACAAATGCCAGCGTAGTGCCTTTGCTGAAACCTAATGCAAGCAGCATGGCGATAACAATTGGCGTCAGAATCAATGCCGCACCATCGTTGGCAAACAGTGCCGCCACCGCTGCGCCGAGCAAAACGATATAGGTAAACAGCAAACGCCCGCGACCGTTACCCCAACGTGAAACGTGCAGCGCCGCCCATTCGAAAAAGCCCGATTCAGCGAGCAGAAGGCTGATAATAATCACGGCAATAAAGGTCGCCGTCGCATTCCAGACAATATTCCACACTACAGGGATATCACCAAAATGGACTACGCCAGAGATCAGCGCCAGTACCGCGCCCAGCGTCGCACTCCAGCCGATCCCTAATCCCTTCGGTTGCCAGATAACCAAAACGATGGTCAGGACAAAAATAGCGCCTGCCAGTAACATAAATCCTCCAGACAGGACGGCTTTGCCGCCCTGTATATACAAAAAAAATTAAACAACCAGCTCTCTGAGTTTCTCGATGCCAGTGGGCTCTGCAGCCATTACCGGTACTAACGCTATGCGGCTTGCATGCTGGTTTTTCACAACCTCGATTTGAGGACGCTCTTGTAGGGCGCGCTGGCAAAGCAGCGGCGATTGCGTCTGTGCAATCGAAAGGCTGTTATTGATAATCCAGCCCCAGGGATGAATCCCCGCACGTTCAAGATCGGACTGCAGGTTTGCCGCTTCCAGTACAGGTGTGGTTTCAGGCAGAGTGACCAGCAAAACTTTGGTACGTTCCTGGTCCTGAAGCTGCATCATCGGAGTGGTAAAATGACCTTTATCCCCCATCTTCCTGGCAATCTCACGGTGATAAGCCCCGGTAGCATCAAGCAGTAATAGCGTATGCCCGGTAGGTGCCGTATCCATGACCACAAACCGTTTGCCAGCTTCACGAATTACGCGTGAAAACGCCTGGAACACCGCAATCTCTTCTGTGCAAGGAGAACGTAAATCCTCTTCGAGCAGCCGTTTCCCAGCCTCATCCAGATCCCTGCCTTTCGTCTCAAGAACATGCTGACGATAGCGTTCAGTTTCATCGTGAGGGTTGATTCGGCTGACCTGCAGATTTTTGAGGCTGCCATTGAGCGTTGTACTGAGATGTGCAGCAGGATCTGAGGTGGTGAGATGCACATCAAAACCCTTATCCGCCAGACTGACGGCGATAGCCGCAGCCATTGTGGTTTTGCCCACACCACCTTTGCCCATCAGCATAATCAAACCGTGTTCACTGCGGGCGATATCATCAACCAGGACAGACAACGACATATTCTCTGGCTTGTTCTGTGGGCTTTGTTCAGGAAGCGATGTTATCTCAGCGTGTTCGTTGAGCAGGCCTTTCAATGCGGATACACCAACCATGTTCAGCGGCTGCAGGTATAAGTTGTCTGTCGGCAAATCAGATAACCCGGCAGGAAGATTTGCCAGCGCCTCTTGCTCCCGTTGCCATATTGCAGCGGCCAGTGCATCACGTTCTGCTTCGCTCGCAGGCAGGACACCGTTAATGACTAAATACTGATTTTTAAGGCCAATAGCTGATAATTCGTCATGAGTACGAGCGACTTCCTGCAGTGTTGATTTTTGCAATCGCGCGACCAGCACAAGGCGAGTTCGTTCAGGATCGGATAATGCCTCAACCGCATGAGCATATTGCTCGCGTTGTTTTTCCAGCCCAGCCATTGGACCAAGACAGGAAGCACCATCCGGGTTACTTTCGATGAAGCTGCTCCAGGCTCCGGGAAGCTGAAGAAGGCGAATAGTGTGGCCAGTTGGGGCAGTATCAAAAATGATGTGATCAAAGCGGGTCAGCAGAGAAGCGTCAGTCAGTAAGCCAGTAAACTCGTCGAATGCAGCGATCTCTGTCGTACAAGCTCCTGAAAGCTGTTCACTGATGCTGTTAACAACGTCATCAGGCAAAAGACCTTTAATAGGGTCAACGATTCTGGCGCGGTATTGCTGGGCGGCGTCCTGCGGGTCAATCTCCAGAGCCGAAAGACCAGACACAGCAGTCACGGGCTGGATAGTGTTACCGATAGTCTGATCGAATACCTGACCGACATTGGAAGCCGGGTCGGTACTGACAAGCAGAACACGCTTTCCCAGTTCAGCCAGACGTATAGCCGTTGCGCAGGAAATCGAAGTTTTGCCTACACCTCCCTTACCGGTGAAAAACAGGTAAGACGGGATATTCTCTAAGAATTTCATATGTCCTCCTGACATACTCAACAACAGGAAGTTTTACCACCACAGCAACTGGTGGAAGCTAAACCCACCTTTTCCAGCGGTATACCAAACCAGCGAGCCAGTTCAGCGCGTTTTGGGTATCGCCCGGCCATCACCGTTTCACCATCAAGCAACAGCAGCGGAAGCCCTTCAGCTCCAGAAGCCTCAAGGAATGCTTTCGCTTTTTCGTTCTCAACGAAGCTCATAGGCTGCTGCGCCAGGTTATAACGTTCGATCTGAACCCCACGCCCTTTCAGCCATTGCACATCAGCAGAAAAATTGACCAAAACCTGATCGACATCTGAACCACAAACGCCGGTACTGCAGCACATCGCCGGATCAAACACCGTTAACATTTTCATCTTTAACACCTCATATTCGTAAAAACATATATGTACAGGCAAAATTTTTAGATACAAACAGCCTTACCGCTGCCAGAGCAGTTGGCCGATGCCAGCTTACGGGCGATGGCCTGTACGTCGTCCTGTTGACTTAACCAGGCCTGCTCAATCACCAGGGCAGCCCAGGAAGGAATATGCGGGGATAAGCGATAATGAACCCATTTCCCCTGCTTGCGATCCAGCAACAGGCCACTTTCCCGAAGCATCGCCAGATGGCGGGAGGTCTTGGGTTGTGATTGTTCCAGCGCTGTGCAGAGATCGCATACGCACAGCTCCCCCATCTCCCTGAGCAGTAGCACGATACCCAGGCGGGTTTCATCAGATAGTATTTTGAAAAGTTGTAGGGATGCAATTTCTGGCATTATGTACTCCTGCTATGAATGGGTATTGTCTCTCCACCAAAACAAGAAGTCAAAATCATATGTGTTTTCTCGCATGTGAGTGCAGGTGTCACTATGCGGTTGAAAAACGACCTGATGTGCGATCGTTACGTTAGTTGGGTAGGTAAAAAAGTCATTTGAGGCTAAAACATTGCTTAGTGCGGGCTTTCAGTTCATAGAGAAGAATGAATAATATCAATTATAACAATTGGTTATTTCCTTAGCGTACGTTTTCGTTCCATTGGCCCTCAGACCCCGACTTAGTTTATCAAGGGTATCATCGGGAAAAACCTCACTAACACAGAGGCTTATGTTAATTCATTAAAAACAGAAAGTTATCGTCTTGGCGTGGTTTTTTACATCATTGACCGTCAAACCCCTACGTAAGCTTATGACCCGGGATGGTTTATGGATCCCTCGTAAGTTACGGCCACCTCGTGTGCATCAGCCACGCCCACGTCGGGCCTGCACCGGCGAACTCATCCAGATTGATGGCAGTGAACATCGCTGGTTCGAGGACCGTGGTCCGGCCTGCACGCTGCTCGTTTACGTTGATGATGCAACAAGTCGGTTGATGCAGCTTCTGTTCGTCAGTTCGGAGTCCACGTTCACCTATTTTGAAGCCACCCGGGGATATCTGGAGCGCTACGGTAAGCCTCTGGCATTCTACAGCGACAAAGCCAGCGTCTTCAGGATCAACAACAAGCAGGCCACCGGCGGAGATGGCCAGACTCAGTTTGGTCGTGCCATGAACGAGCTGAATATCACTGGTATCTGTGCCAACACCAGTTCAGCCAAGGGGCGTGTTGAACGGGCTCATCTGACATTACAGGACCGCCTGGTCAAGGAACTGCGGCTCCGCGGTATCAGCACACCTGAGGCTGCAAACGCCTTTGCTGATGAGTTCATGGAAGATTACAACCGTCGGTTTGCAAAGCCGCCACGTCACGATTTTGACGTACATCGCCAGCTGGATAATGGCGAAAACCTGCAGGCGACATTCACCTGGCGCGAGCAGCGTAAGGTCTCGAAAAACCTGACATTACAGTATGATAAAAAGCTTTATCTGCTTGAAGATAATGAAGAAAACCGGCGTTTTCAGGGGAAGTACATCGAGGTATGGCAATACCCGGATGGTGACATTGAGCTCCGGGCCAGCGGCACTTCCCTGCCCTTTACCACTTACGACCGACTGGGAGAACTGGACCAGGGCGCCATCATCGACAACAAGCGTCTGGGACGTGCCCTGGAAATGATAAAGCTGGTTCAGGACAAACGGGACAACACCCGCTCACAGGCCCTGCCATCACTGGACGGCCAGACCTCACGCAGAAAGAAACAACCCGGCAAGAAATCACAACGAAGTCTGGACCATAACGACATGCTGGAAGCCCTGCAGCAACTTCAGACCCGGAGTAAAGACATCTTCGGCAAAGGCTGAAACATAACCTACATGCGGACATTTCAATTTAGATTGATGTTCAGGATAAACGCGATAACAACCGTTCACAGGCGATCCCTGCCGGTGATGGCTCTTTGCGGCGGCGCAGAAAACCAACAGAGAAATAATCGCAGCGCTCACTGAACGGCGACGACATGTTAGATGCGTTGAAGACATTGCAGTCACGTTCTGAGAAAAGTTCCAATGTTTAACGAGCGATTAAAAAATATATTAAATCATTATTCTCTCATTTCTCTGTTGCAATACTGACCTCCCAGGGCCTGTGTAATTCTGTCACCAAATAGTATCGTCAGACTACGATCATAGTAAATGGTTTCACCAGTGATAGATTCATGCTTTAATATTATCCCATAGCCATATCTTTCAAGCATATTCATACCCACCCTTGCCAAATTGTAAGAATAATTTATTCCCCAAATGGAACCATTTCTTCCTTCAAAAAACTCCGCTCTGTAATATCTTTTTAGAAATTCATAGTGTGCGTCTTCACTAAACATACCCCCTCCCGCTACAGAATTTACATAACAGTTTTTTATAATAAAAAGATGAAATGCATAAATATATATCCCGTTTTTCCTCTGCCGCCCACCATTCACAGATAGAGGATATAATCCTATATTATTTATTGTATGCTTAAATCATTTGATGACTATAGTTTCATATATTTTCATCATGTTAGCACCCATGATGTATGTTTATTTTTTCTGAAGCATACCAATAATCAAACCCCGTTCAACATAACAACATAAAATAATTTATAACAAATTTAGTTGAAACTTAATATATGAAATAGTGACTTTCCATAAGCAGATCATTAGTTTATAGGGCATCCTAACGATGCAGGCTCCTCCTGGCAAAACTGTCGATGATGAGATTTTTTTTGCGGTATATTCCACTTATTTTGGTGGTATTCAGTTTATGCAAAACAATACCGACAAAAGACTGAACCGTTTTTTTGGAGATCAGCAGGCTACGGGAAATTTCATCTATCGAATAACCATTTAAAATCATATTGATAACATGTGTTTCTCTTTTGGTAAATGACAACTTGTCCCTCTTCAGATTGATCCCCATTTTTTTAAACGCCTGCCTCATCATGAGATATTCATTACCGCTTAATTCAGTGTCAATGCATACCGCTTCACGCCCTGTCCCGCTCATTCCTGACGCCGGTTTTAATAAAAAGATAAGATTGACCGGTGAAATGTGTAGGTACTTGAGACGTTCGGCATCGCCGGTGTTCAGCTCTGACTCCACAATCACCACATCGCTGTTGCTGAAGGCAATATCGCTGACCCGTGAAAACACAACCCTGTTGACGGAGAGGCTGTTGTCGCTGAACATACATTTCAGACCTACAAGCATGAAATTATTATTGGTAATAACATAGATATTCATATAGTCCCCGCAGCAATACCTTTTGCGAAGCGTCCCGTTCCTTATGTTCTGACAAAGTGGTGCCTGTATTGGTGTCGCCGGGTAACTATGACGTACTCCGGCTCAGCGGAGTACGTCAACTGCTCTACTGGTGCGCCGCTAGCACGCTATTCACGATTTCCACCGCTTCTTTCTCGATCTGCTTGCGATGTGCTTCCCCGAGGAAGCTCTCGCAGTAGATCTTGTAAGCGTCTTCCGTACCTGACGGTCGGGCGGCGAACCAGCCGTTGTCGGTCATCACTTTCAGGCCACCAATCGATGCGCCGTTGCCCGGCGCGGCGGTCAGACGCGCAGTGATCGGGTCACCCGCCAGCTGACTGGCCCTGACCATTTCCGGCGACAGCTTCGACAGCACCGCTTTCTGTGCGGAAGTGGCCGAAGCCTGCAGCCGGTTATAGCTCGGCGCGCCGAAGCGGGCGGCCAGTTCGTCGTAGTGCTCCTGCGGGTTTTTACCGGTGACGGCGGTGATTTCCGCCGCCAGCAGGCACATGATGATCCCGTCTTTGTCGGTCGACCACGGCGTTCCGTCAAAACGCAGGAACGAGGCGCCCGCGCTCTCTTCTCCGCCGAAGCCGAAGCTGCCGTCGAACAGGCCGTCAACAAACCATTTAAAGCCCACCGGCACTTCAACCAGCCTGCGGCCGAGGTCGTTCACCACACGGTCGATCATCGCGGAAGAGACCAGCGTCTTGCCCACCGCCACATCCTGGCCCCACTGCGGGCGATGCTGGAACAGGTAGTTAATCGCCACCGCCAGATAGTGGTTCGGGTTCATCAGCCCTGCCGGCGTGACGATGCCGTGACGGTCATAATCTGGATCGTTAGCAAAAGCCAGGTCAAACTTATCGCGCAGCGCCAGCAGGCCCGCCATTGCGCACTCAGATGAGCAGTCCATGCGAATGGCGCCGTCTTTATCCAGATGCATAAAGCGGAAGGTTTGATCGACGTGATCGTTGACGATAGTCAGGTCGAGCTTGTAGTGCCCGGCAATACGTTTCCAGTATTCGATACCGGACCCGCCCAGCGGATCGATCCCGAGCTTGAGGCCGGCTTTCTGAATTGCCGCCATGTCGACGATATCCGCCAGCCCTTCGATAAACGGCTGTACCAGATCCTGCTTTTTAACATGACCGGATGCCAGTGCCGCATCGAGGGAGATGCGCCTGACGCCCTGCAGACCCGAGGCCAGCAGTTCGTTAGCGCGATTCTCTACCACTTTGGTGACGTTGGTATCCGCCGGGCCGCCGTTCGGCGGGTTGTACTTAATACCGCCATCTTCCGGCGGGTTATGAGACGGCGTGATCACGATGCCGTCTGCCAGCGGACCACCTTTTTTGTTGTGCACCAGGATGGCATTGGAAATGGCCGGCGTCGGGGTGAAACCGTTGTGTTCCTGCACGATAACATCAACGCCGTTGGCCGCCAGCACTTCCAGTACGGAAATAAAGGCCGGTTCGGAGAGCGCGTGGGTATCTTTACCCACGTAGCAGGGACCGGTAATCCCGTTCCTGGCGCGGTCTTCCGCAATCGCCTGCGCGATCGCCAGAATATGCTGCTCATTGAAGTTATGGCGCCCTGCACTGCCACGATGGCCAGAGGTACCAAACTTCACCGCATGCTCCGCGTTGCCCGCTTCCGGCCTCAGTACGTAGTACTGCGCGGTCAGCTGAGCGACGTTAATCAAATCACTCTGTTGTGCAGGCTCCCCTGCGCGTTTACTGTCCGTCATTTTTCTCTCCTGTCATATCCGTCAGGCTTATTTATGTGTTGCTGCCGGGTCGCTCATCGACGGGGCCGGTCTCCTGCCACCCGCCCCGGCGTTTCCTGGTTGTCAGTACGCGCTCAGAGTTGCGTTTTGTCGATATACCAGATCTTTTGCGCATACTCCCGCACCGTACGGTCCGATGAAAAATAGCCCATGTGGGTTATGTTGAGCATCGCTTTGGCGGTCCACTCTTCCGGGGTTCGGTAGAGCGCATCCACCTTGTCCTGACAGTCAACATAGCTGCGGTAATCGGCCAGCACCTGATAGTGGTCGCCAAAGTTGATCAGCGAATCCAGCAGACCGCGATAGCGGCCCGGCTCCTGTGGGCTGAACACCCCGGTCCCCATCTGGGTCAGCGCCTGGCGCAGCTCTTGATCCTGGTCGTAGTAATCATGCGGCTGGTAGCCGTTGCTGCGCAGCGCCTCGACCTCTGCAGCGGTATTACCGAAGATAAAGATATTGTCCTCACCCACGTGCTCCAACATCTCAACGTTGGCGCCGTCCAGCGTGCCAATGGTCAGCGCACCGTTGAGGGCGAACTTCATATTACTGGTCCCGGAGGCTTCAGTCCCTGCCAGCGAAATCTGCTCAGAAAGGTCCGCGGCCGGAATGATCATCTGCGCCAGACTGACGCTGTAGTTGGGAATGAACACCACCTTTAGTCTGTCGCCAATCTGCGGATCGCTGTTGATGACTTTGGCGACGTCGTTTATCAGATGGATGATCTGTTTTGCCGTGTGGTAAGCGGACGCGGCTTTGCCGGCGAAAATCACCACTCGCGGCACCCATTCGGCCTGCGGGTCCGCCTTGATACGGTTGTAGCGGGTGATCACATGCAGCACATTCATCAGCTGGCGTTTATATTCGTGGATCCGTTTAATTTGCACATCAAACAGCGCGTTCGGGTTCACCACCACGCCCAGCTGACGGGCGATATAATCGGCCAGACGCTGTTTATTCGCCAGTTTGGCGGCGCTGACGGCCTGGTTAACCAGCGGATAATCCTGATATTCCCCCATTTCGCTCAGCTGGCTTAAATCCGTTCGCCAGGTCTGGCCGATATGGCGGTCCAGAACCGCGGCAAGGGACGGGTTAGCGGCAGCCAGCCAGCGGCGCGGCGTGACGCCGTTAGTCACGTTGGTGAAGCGGCGCGGAAAGATTCTGGCGAAATCGGCAAATAGCGACTCCACCATCAGCCGGGAGTGCAGTTCCGACACGCCGTTAACCTTGTGACTGACCACTACCGCCAGCCAGGCCATCCGCACGCGGCGACCATTGGACTCATCAATAATCGAGGTCCGGCTCAGCAACGCCATATCATCGGGATAGTGCTCCTGCATCGTTTTCAGAAAATAGTCATTAATCTCGAAGATAATCTGCAAATGGCGCGGCAGGATTTTCCCCAGCATATCGACAGGCCAGGTCTCCAGCGCTTCGCTCATCAGGGTATGGTTGGTGTAGGAGAAGACCCGACAGGTCACCTCAAACGCGTCATCCCAGCTGAAGCGGTGTTCGTCAATCAGCAGACGCATCAGCTCCGGGATCGACAGCACCGGATGGGTGTCATTGAGGTGGATAGCAATTTTATCCGCCAGGTTGTCATAGGTTTGATACAGCTGGTAATGACGGGTGAGGATGTCCTGTACCGTCGCCGAAACAAGGAAATACTCCTGACGCAGGCGCAGTTCACGCCCGGAATAGGTCGAGTCGTCCGGGTAAAGCACGCGGGAAACGTTCTCAGAGTGGTTCTTATCCTCCACGGCGGCGAAATAGTCCCCCTGGTTAAATTTACCGAGATTAATTTCACTGCTGGCCTGGGCACTCCACAAACGCAGGGTGTTGGTGGCATCGGTGTCATAACCCGGGATAATCTGATCGTAGGCCACGGCAATAATTTCTTCGGTTTCCAGCCAGCGTGAGTTTTTGCCCTCATGTTGAACACGTCCGCCAAAGCGCACGGTATAGCGGGTTTTATGGCGCTCGAATTCCCACGGGTTACCGTACTCCAGCCAGTAGTCCGGTGACTCCATCTGCCGGCCGTCGATGATGTTTTGCTTGAACATACCGTAGTCGTAGCGGATACCATAGCCGCGGCCTGGCAGCCCCAGTGTGGCCAGGGAATCGAGAAAACAGGCCGCCAGACGACCGAGACCGCCGTTGCCCAGCCCCGGATCGTTCTCCTCATCAATCAGCTCTTCCAGATCCAGCCCCATCCCTGCCAGAGCCGTTTTCACATCCTCATAGATGCCCAGCGACAGTAAGGCATTAGAGAGGGTTCGGCCGATGAGAAACTCCATCGACAGATAATAAACCTGCCGGGCCTGCTGCGAGATCCGCGCCCGATGCGCCCGCAGCCAACGTTCTACCAGCCGATCGCGAACGGCGAACAGCGTGGCGTTGAGCCATTCATGTTTATTGGCAAGTGAGGGATCTTTACCAAGAATAAACATGAGCTTATAAGCGATAGCATGCTGTAGCGCTTCTTCATTCAGACTGGGTGAAATATAACTTAAGCGTGGTTCCATTTTTCTTATCCGTAGCAATTAAATAATACGCTGATACAACTGGTGGAAAGACTTAGCGGCAATTTGCCAGCTAAAATCCATGCTCATTGCCTGACGTTGCACGTACCGCCACAGCGATGGACGGGACCACAGGACAAAGGCCCGGTGGATGGCATGTAATAGTGATTCAGTCTCGCTGTCGGTAAACACAAATCCGCTCGCGATCCCGTCAGCAAGGTTTTCGAGCGAACAGTCGGCGACGGTATCCGCCAGTCCGCCGGTGCGACGAACCAGCGGCAATGTGCCGTAGCGAAGGCCATAGAGCTGGGTCAGACCGCAGGGTTCAAAACGGCTGGGCACCAGGATGACGTCGGCGCCGCCAATCATCTGATGCGACAGCGCCTCGTCGTAACCGATCCGGATACTCACCTGCCCGGAGTATTGCGCCGCAGCGGCAAGAAAACGGGCCTGCAAATCCGGGTCGCCGGATCCCAGTAGCGCCAGCTGCCCTCCCTGCGCAATGATTCCCGGCAGTGCGCCAAGGAGCAGATCCAGCCCCTTCTGGCTGGTGAGCCGGCTCACGACGGTGAACAACAGCGCCCGGCCGTCCTCCTTCAGCCCCAGCGTCGTCTGCAGCTGCTGCTTGTTCTTCGCTTTCTCAGCCAGCGAGTTCCGGTCGTAAGGCGCAGCCAGCAGCGGATCGCGGCGCGGATCCCAGATGCTTTCGTCGACGCCGTTAAGGATCCCCGACAGTCGCCCTTCCCGCTGACGTTGCCGCAGCAACTCTTCCAGACCGAACGCGTACTGCGGTTCGGTAATTTCACGGGCATACGTCGGGCTGACGGTGGTGATATGGTCAGCGAAATAGAGGCCCGCCTTAAGGAAGGAGATCTGTCCTTTAAACTCCACCCCATGCATCTGGAAGAATGACCACGGTAAAGCGATCTCCGCCATATGCCGGGCGAGGAACAAGCCCTGATAGGCAATGTTGTGCACCGTAAACACTGACCTGGCGGGGTTGCCGCGGGCGGCCAGATAAGCCGGCGTGAGGCCCGCATGCCAGTCATGGGCGTGGACGATTTCAGGCCGCCAGAACGGATCCAGACCGCCAGCAAGCTCAGCCGCGACCCAACTCAACAGCGCGAAACGCAGGACGTTATCGGGATAATCCTGCATCTGCGGGTCATGATAAGGATTACCCGGTCGGTCATAGAGATGCGGGGCATCAATCAGATAGATGCCCACGCCGTTAAAGTCGCCAAACAACAGCGTCATCGGCCCGGCGAAGGTCTCCCTGCTGGCCACCACCTGCGGTTCCCCTACTCCGTCGCGGATCGCGGGAAACCCCGGCAGCAGCACGCGGGTATCCACGCCCTCGGCTATTTGCGCCGCCGGGAGAGCACCGGTCACATCAGCCAGCCCCCCCGTTTTCAACAGAGGGAACATCTCCGCTCCTACATGTAAAACTCGCATGGATGCTCCTTAATTATTCAGGCATGAAGGCGACGCGATGCCAATGACGGCAATCACAGCTGCGGCAGCTTTTATTTCCGCCAACGGCTTCATAGTTCAAGTCGGTTCAGCATTTCTTTGGTAACCAGAACGATGCCTTCTTCCGAACGATAAAAGCGTCGCGCATCCTCAACGGCATTTTCGCCAATCACCGTCCCCTCCGGAATAACGCATCCCCGGTCGATCACGCAGCGTCTTATCCTGCAGGAGCGACCGACCCAGACGCCCGGTAATAAAACCGACGAATCAATATTACAGAACGAGTTAATCCGAACTCTGGAAAATAGAACCGACTGCACCACCACCGAGCCAGAAATAATACAGCCGCCGGAGACCAGAGAATT
Source organism: Citrobacter freundii complex sp. CFNIH4 (assembly GCF_002934505.1). Taxonomy (NCBI): domain Bacteria; kingdom Pseudomonadati; phylum Pseudomonadota; class Gammaproteobacteria; order Enterobacterales; family Enterobacteriaceae; genus Citrobacter; species Citrobacter freundii complex sp. CFNIH4. The sequence goes on along the minus strand of NZ_CP026234.1, from coordinate 209,197 downwards.
CATGGTCATGCCATGACTGCCGGAACGGTCCTGAACAAATTTGGCGCTGGGCAGCGATTCGACATAGGTACGGATAGGCCAGTTACGGTCATAAACGTCCAGCTCTGGCACTACTGAGGCTAAATCCAGATTCGCTTTCCAGTACGCCTCCAGGGTTCCGACATCGCGCCAGTATGGCTCGGCATTATTATCCGACTGAACGCAGGAGCGCGGGAACGGATGCGCATACGCTTCACCTGCCGCCGTTATCCTGGGAATAATATCTTTGCCAAAATCATGGGTGGAGTGTTCATCCCGATCGTCGTCTTCCAGCAGCTGGTAGAGATATTCCGCATCAAACACATAAATGCCCATACTGGCAAGCGAGCGGGTTTCATCGCCAGGAATGGTGGGCGGATTAGCCGGTTTTTCAACAAATTCAATGATTTTGTCATTCTCATCCACGGCCATGACGCCAAAAGCGCTTGCCTCTTCAACCGGGACCGGCAGGCAGGCCACGGTACAGCGCGCCCCTTTTTCAACGTGATCGAGCAGCATCCGCGAATAATCTTGTTTATAGATATGGTCCCCGGCCAGAATAACGACATATTCCGCATCATAGCGGCGGATAATATCCAGATTCTGGGTCACGGCATCCGCCGTCCCCCGATACCAGTTCTCACCATGCACCCGCTGCTGCGCCGGTAATAAATCCACGAACTCATTCATTTCTTCGTTAAAGAATGCCCAGCCGCGTTGAATATGCTGCACCAGTGAATGGGACTGATATTGTGTAATGACCCCGATACGTCTTATTCCGGAGTTAATACAATTCGATAAAGCAAAATCAATAATTCTGAATTTACCGCCGAAATGCACCGCAGGTTTTGCGCGAATAGTGGTCAGGTCTTTTAATCGTGTGCCACGTCCGCCGGCGAGGATCAGGGCCACGGATTTAAGCGGTAACTGGCGCGACAGCATTAAGTTGTCAGTATATTCAAGTTTACTCATAATAATGTCCTGCTATTAAATAAAAGCCATAAAAGAAAATAATGAAGAAAAAGCCTCACTCTTCTGCAAAATAATTCAGAAGTGATCACCTCCGGTAATAAGTCAGCTGCAATAAATCAGCTGCGCGTTTTATTGCCCTGCAGATTCCCGTACCAGCCAGATTGTCGCCAGCGGCGGCAGAGTCACCGACAGCGAATGCTCCCGACCGTGGCTGGCGATCGCCTCGCTTGCCACGCAGCCGCCGTTGCCGGTGTTGCTCCCGTGGTAGTGCATCGAGTCGGTGTTCAGCTCTTCACGCCAGCGCCCCGGCTGGTTAATCCCGAAGCGATAGCCGTGACGCGGTACTGGCGTGAAGTTGCTCGCCACGATTATCTCGTTCCCGGCTTTATCGCGACGGACAAAGATAAACACCGACCGTTCATGGTCATCCACAACAAGCCATTCAAAGCCGTAGGGGTCAAAATCCAGTTCGTGCAGTGCCTTATGGTGGCGATAGGTATGGTTCAGATCGCGCACCAGACGCTGCACCCCGTGATGCCAGTTGTCGCCCCCTTCCAGCAGATGCCAGTCGAGGCTGGCGTCGTGGTTCCACTCCCGCCCCTGGGCAAACTCGTTGCCCATAAACAGCAGCTTTTTACCGGGGAAGGCAAACAGCCAGCCGTAGTAGGCGCGCAGGTTGGCGAACTTCTGCCAGGCATCGCCAGGCATCCGGTCAAGAATCGATTTTTTGCCGTGAACCACTTCATCGTGTGACAGCGGCAACACGAAGTTTTCGGTGTAGTTGTAGAGCATCCCGAAGGTCATCTTGTCGTGATGATAACGACGATAGATGGGATCGAGCTGCATATAGTCGAGGGTGTCATGCATCCAGCCGAGGTTCCATTTGAACCAGAAGCCAAGACCGCCCGTCGAAGACGGTCGTGTAACCCCGGCGAAGTCGGTGGACTCCTCCGCCATCGTGACCGCTCCCGGCGTCTGCTCACCGAGCACACGGTTGGTATTGCGCAGAAATTCAATCGCTTCGAGGTTTTCCCGGCCGCCGTACTCATTGGGCACCCACTCCCCCTCTTTGCGGCTGTAGTCGCGGTAGATCATTGACGCAACCGCATCCACGCGCAGGGCGTCGATCCCGAAGCGTTCAATCCAGTACAGCGCGTTCCCGACCAGAAAGTTGCTGACTTCACGGCGACCGTAGTTGTAGATCAGCGTATTCCAGTCCTGGTGATAACCTTCTCGCGGGTCGCTGTGTTCATACAACGCGGTGCCGTCGAACGATGCCAGCGCAAAGTCATCCGACGGGAAGTGGCCCGGCACCCAGTCGAGGATCACGTTCAGACCCGCGGCATGGGCAGCATTCAGGAAGTAGCGGAAGTCTTCACGGGTACCAAAACGGCGGGTCGGCGCGTACAGCCCGGTGGGCTGATAGCCCCAGCTGCCGTCGAACGGATGTTCGTTTACCGGCAGCAGCTCCAGATGGGTGAAGCCCATCCACTTCGCGTAAGGCACCAGCTGGTCCGCCAGCTCGCGGTAGCTGAGCCAGAAATGGTTATCGGCGTGGCGGCGCCACGAGCCAAGGTGCACTTCATAAATCGAAATCGGTGCATCAAACTGGTTGGCCTGCTGACGGGACTGTGGCTGTTCGACCTTTTCCGGCATGCCGCAGATAAGCGACGCGCTTTCCGGGCGCATCTGTGCCTCAAAGGCATACGGGTCGGATTTCACCCGCAGGTGGCCGTGGGCGTCAATCAGCTCGAACTTATACAGCTGGCCGTTATGCGCGCCGGGGACAAACAGCTCCCAGATGCCGGACTCTTTGCGCAGACGCATCGGGTGGCGGCGGCCGTCCCAGTAGTTGAACTGTCCGACCACCGACACACGACGGGCGTTCGGCGCCCAGACGGAAAAACGCGTCCCGGTGACGCCGTCCATGGTGTCGGCATGGGCTCCCAGCGTCTCGTAGGGCCGCAGATGAGTCCCTTCAGCGAGCAGCCAGGCATCAAGCTCCTGCAGCAGCGGGCCAAAGCGATAGGGGTCGTCAATCAGGTTTTGCTGACCGTGCCAGGTGACGGCCAGCTGGTAACGAAAAGGATTTTTCCGGCGCGGCAGAACGCCGCTAAAGAACCCGCGTGTGTCGAGGCATTCGAGTTTACCGACTTTGCGCCCGGTTTTCGGTTCAATCACCCATACATCGGTGGCATCGGGTAATAATGCGCGCACTTCCAGACCCGCATCGGTTGAGTGCATGCCAAGCACGGAAAATGGATCGGAACAATGACCTGCGAGAAGTGCGGAGATCGCACTTTTTTCATTATAATCAGACATGGCAGTCACCCTACTATCATCCTGCGGAAAGAATTAAAACGCCTCTTCCTGCTTTATTGATCCGGTAATATTCCGCTGCATGCTACGCATCGAAATATCAACACGTTATTCCAGAGCCTTAAGACATGTCGGTTGTCCACAAATAGAGAGTGATTAACCTCCTGAGAAGTGAGTTAAATGCGCTGTACGACTTCTGTATTATCTGTCTTCAGAATAATTACTCCTGATTTTCTTTCTGTGAGTAAACACTCATTTCTATATTAATGGGGAAACTAATTTTTATTTCGTCACGAATGATGAGTTTCCTTCTGCTGAATTCGTCAGATCGTATATAAAAAAAGGCTTTGTTGAATAAATCGAACTTTTGCTGAGTTGAAGGATCAGATCACGCATCTTCCCGACAACGCAGACCGTTCCGTGGCAAAGCAAAAGTTCAAAATCACCAACTGGCCCACCTACAATAAAGCCCTCATCAACCGTGGCTCCATAACTTTCTGGCTGGATGATGAAGCTATTCAGGCCTGGTATGAGTCAGCAACACCTTCTTCACGAGGCAGACCTCAGCGCTATTCTGACCTTGCCATCACGACTGTGCTGGTCATTAAACGCGTATTCAGGCTGACCCTGCGCGCTGCGCAGGGCTTTATTGATTCCATTTTTTCTCTGATGAACGTTCCGCTACGCTGCCCGGATTACAGCTGTGTCAGCAGGCGGGCAAAGTCGGTTAATGTCAGTTTCAAAACGCCCACCCGGGGTGAAATCGCACACCTGGTAATTGATTCCACCGGGCTGAAGGTCTTCGGTGAAGGCGAGTGGAAAGTCAAAAAGCATGGCCAGGAACGCCGCCGTATCTGGCGTAAGCTGCATCTCGCCGTTGACAGTAAAACACATGAAATCATCTGCGCTGACCTGTCGCTGAACAATGTGACGGACTCAGAAGCCTTCCCGGGTCTTATCCGGCAGACTCACAGAAAAATCAGGGCAGCATCGGCAGACGGCGCTTACGACACCCGGCTCTGTCACGATGAACTGCGGCGTAAGAAAATCAGCGCGCTTATCCCTCCCCGAAAAGGTGCGGGTTACTGGCCCGGTGAATATGCAGACCGTAACCGTGCAGTGGCTAATCAGCGAATGACCGGGAGTAATGCGCGGTGGAAATGGACAACAGATTACAACCGTCGCTCGATAGCGGAAACGGCGATGTACCGGGTAAAACAGCTGTTCGGGGGTTCACTGACGCTGCGTGACTACGATGGTCAGGTTGCGGAGGCTATGGCCCTGGTACGAGCGCTGAACAAAATGACGAAAGCAGGTATGCCTGAAAGCGTGCGTATTGCCTGAAAACACAACCCGCTACGGGGGAGACTTACCCGAAATCTGATTTATTCAACAAAGCCATAAAAAAATAAAACATACGCCTGATGACAGCTCAATCATTCTGGGTTGCAACTTCATGGCAGCATTTACCTCCACCAGACGGCCTGACAGGCGGATTGCGGCGGCAGGAAACGCCCTAAAGTACAAAATCTGCGGCTGGCCTCACAGTTTTCGCGACTCTGCAGGAGAATATCGAGAGGCTGGGCCATACTGAAAATAGCAGAGCATAAACCTTACTCTTCATGGCGATTAAAAGGGAGGAATATGCAGGCAATACACCACGTAGAAAAGTTTCATCCAAAAGATTTTGATTTTATTGCATTAAGTCTGGCCCAGATGAACTCACAAGGGCGGAAAGTGGACGTTGAACAGGTCACCGGCAGTATGAATGATGCATGTAAATCCCGGTTCCTCGACAGCTACCGCTACCATCTCAATCTATTTGTCGAAAAATCACCAAGTTGACACAACAGGCCGGATAGCATAATCCGGCCTGTTCATTATTGTGTTCCGGCAACATCTCTGTGAAGGCAGATAACACCCCCAGATGGGGTTCACGACTTTGCAGAAAAAGTATTTTTCCACCCTGCTCCTCATTACCAGTAAGAGACGTTGTCAGTCGCTGATGCACGTATCGGTGTATACCCCTGCAAATCACATATCTTTTTTCCGCATGCTGGTTCCCCGGTCAGCAGACTTATCTATGGTGATAAAAATTACTAATGAGACATGCGAAATAAAAAATTAATTTTATGACTTAAATTCGCTGTATTCGGGCATCACCTAAAACCCCTGAAATGTTATCAAATGGTTAAATAATATGATTTAAAACCACCATTAATTAACATTTTATTTTGTCTTCCCCCATCAATCCCTCATGATTTAACACAAAATCAACATAAAAAATCATGAATTTTAACATTAATGTGCATAACTCACAATTACGTAATCCTGACTTCCTGGGGTCGGTTCCGGCTGAGGGCGAAATGACACCCTAAGCTTTCGGTTCCTTGGGCCAAAGATATTCGCCAGTCAGTAGAATGTGCGCCCAGCCCAATGGGGATATGTGGGGAAGAAATTCAGGGGGAACATCCAACCCTTCGTTCCGCCGCTCCGTGACGGCATGACCAAGATGGACGGTATTCCAGTAAATGATCACCGCAGTCAATAAATTGAGCCCAGCGATTCGGTAGTGCTGCCCCTCTGTCGTGCGATCGCGAATTTCCCCCTGCCTCCCGATACGGAGCGCATTTTTGAGCGCATGGTGGGCCTCTCCCTTGTTAAGACCGATCTGAGCACGCCGCTGCATGTCCGTATCCAGGATCCACTCAATAATGAAAAGGGTCCGTTCAATACGACCAACTTCACGAAGCGCAACTGCAAGGTTGTTTTGTCGTGGGTAAGAAGCGAGCTTGCGCAGGAGTTGGCTGGGCCTGATTTTGCCAGCGGTCATCGTCGCGGCACAACGGAAAATATCAGGCCAGTTCGCAACGATAAGATCCTCCCGGGCTTTTCCACCTACCAACTTGCGTAACTCCCTGGGGGTCGTATCGGGATTAAATACGTACAACCGCTTCGATGGCAGATCCCTGATTCGCAGAACGAGATTGTAGCCGAGCAGGCTACTGGCTCCGAACAAATGGTCGGTGAATCCTGCTGTATCGGCATACTGTTCGCGAACATGGCGACCGACCTCGTTCATCAGTAGTCCATCGAGAATATACGGTGCCTCGCTCACGGTCGCCGGGATCGACTGACAAGCGAATGGCGCGAACTGGTCGCTTACGTGAGTATACGCTTTGAGGCCGGGAACAGAACCATATTTGGCATTGACCATGTTCATGACTTCGCCATGCCGCGCTGTCGGGAAAAACTGACCATCGCTCGATGCTGACGTGCCCATCCCCCAGACGCGTGACATCGGCAGTTTACCCTGCGCGGCCACCACAATTGCCAATGCCTGGTTCATGGCTTCGCTTTCAACATGCCAGCGGGCAAGGCGTGAGAGCTGCCAGTAATCATGCGTGTTTGTAGCTTCCGCCATCTTACGCAGGCCCAGATTGAGCCCTTCAGCGAGCAGGACGTTGAGCAGACCGATCCGGTCGCGACATGGAGCCCCGGTTCTCAGATGGGTAAACGCATCTGTGAAACCAAGGGCTGCATCAACTTCAAGCAGCATGTCGGTAATCCGAACGGACGGCATTCGGCGATACAGATCCAGTATGAGTGCCTCGGCACCATCCGGCACGTCTGCTGTCAACCTGTCGATCCGCAACGTTCCATCTTCTATGCTACCGTGCGGAATAGTGCCGTTACGGGCAGCCCGGGCCAGCCGCTTAAGAGCGATCGTGAGTCGCGCCTTTCTGTCTGCCAGCCAATCCTGTGGGTTGGAAGGCACGGCCAGTTTTGCATTTTCCTGCGCCGCGATCATCGGCACCAGTACCTGCTTGAGGTCACCATAGCGGCGCGAATGAGCGAGCCAGACATCTCCGGAACGAAAAGCATCCCGGAGGTGAAAGAGTACCGCCACTTCCCAAAGACGGGTATCTCCTTTTTCCTGAGCTCGTAAATGACGGTTCCATTTGGAGCTGGGCCGCAGGAAACGCCTTTCTGGCGATGCAACACCTTTCATCTCTCCGATCGACAAAGCTGCTGCTACCAATGGTCCGGCGACCGGCGCGGCTTCGAGCTTCAGACAGCGCAACATGCGGGGCGCATAACGACGAAAGCGATGGTATCCCTGCCCGACATATGCAAGAGGCTCATCGGCTAGCGTGTTGCTGAGTTGAGTCCCTGTCGCTACCAGTTGAGCGAGCCGGTCCCATGCAACCGAACTGGCGACAGCCATCTCCAGCGGGGTTCCGTCACTGCGGGCCTCAAGCAACGAAGCTCCCAGCGCGGTGAAGGTACGGATCGTATCCGTGAGTGTGGCTTTAGAGCCGGAAATTGTTTCGTCATGCTGGCGCTTCGCTTCCCGCCAGGTTTTTCCTACGATCCTGTCATGGGTTTCGACTATGGCATCAGCAATCGCCGCTTCCCACTCCACAACACAGACGGCAAGGATCGCCCAGCGGCGGTCCGAAGTGATGTCACGCAAACCGTCGGTGAAGTAGCGTTCACCCTGCCGACGCAGCCGGGCAATGCGATGGGCAGGTATGCTGGCCAAAGCACTATGATTGATATTCAGGGTACGCAGAAATTCGAGCCTGTCGAGCAAACGGTTAGCAGCAGCCGAGTTGTTACCAACCTCGAAGTTGCGAAGCCAGATGAAACGACTGATATTGCCGGCGAGCATTTCACTCAGAAGTTTGTCCAGGTGATCGCGAACATCCGCTGTTAAATTTTCCGCAATCCGCGTTTCAATCCGCCGCTCAGCGGCGACCAGAGCATCCGCGCACAAGCGCTCGATTGTCGATACTGCGGGCAGAATGGTGGAAGTTTCCCGACACCGCACAATAAAACGATGAGCAAGATCCTCGTTTGATCTGGCATCTTCGGCCTGGCCGAAAGTCCACTCCCGCAGATCACGGGCACCACGGCCCGTGAAGGTCTTGTAGCCGTAAATTTCGCGCAGCGTGTCCATGTGCTGCTGACGGGTTTGGCGCCGTGTGGCATAAGTGAGAAGCGCATCAGCCGGAACTCCAAGCTGAGCACCGACGAAGGAAAGGACTTCACGCGGGATCATCTCACCAGGAGCCAGTGCACGGCCCGGATATCGTAAGGCACAAAGTTGCAGGGCAAAGCCAATCCTGTTTTCCGGTCTGCGGCGCTGCCTAATGTTTTCCAGGTCATCATCGCCCAGCGTGTAGAACTTCAGTAGCGACAGTTCGTCCGTGGGCAGATCGAACAGCGCTGCTCGCTGCCGTTCGGTGAAAATATGGCGTCGTGACATACAAATTCGTCCCTTTTGAAGTATAGTCTGTTTTGGACAACAGCCAGCCCATATAAATCAGGGCGTTCCGATACAAAAATCCAGGAGGGTTCAATTGGGACATCGTGCCGCCATTTACTGCCGGGTTTCAACAGCGGATCAGTCTTGTGAACGCCAGGAATTTGATCTGCGAGCCTTCGCCGGCCGTGCCGGCTACGACGTGGTGGGAATATTTAAGGAAACAGGTTCAGGAACTAAACTCGACCGGGCCGAGCGAAAGAAAGTCCTGGCGCTTGCCCAGTCCAGACAAATTGATGCAATCCTGGTCACTGAGCTTTCCCGGTGGGGGCGCTCGACGCTCGATCTGCTCAATACGCTACGTGAACTGGAGAACTGGAAGGTTTCCGTGATAGCCATGAATGGAATGGCGTTCGATCTTTCGTCGCCGTATGGACGAATGCTGGCGACGTTTCTTTCCGGCATTGCGGAGTTTGAGCGGGATCTCATCAGCGAGCGGGTCAAGTCAGGCCTTGCTGTTGCGAAGGCACGTGGTAAGAGGCTTGGTCGTCAGGCCGGAGTGCGACCAAAATCAGACCGACTTTTGCCTAAGGTGGTTGCGATGAGGGCCGAGGGACGCAGCTATCGCTGGATCGCACGCGAGCTCGGTATCAGCAAGAATACCGTCGCTGACATCGTGCAACGACACAGAGCTAACGCTTAGGGTGTCATTTCGCCCTCAGCCGGAACCGACCCCTTCAAGCGTCATGAGTGGGATTTCACTGAACCAAAATATGTGGATTTCCCGTCACGCGGTATTTTCCATGTGCAGGTCGGCGGCGGTGCCACCACTGGCGTGGTGAGCGCGGTCAATAACAACAGCAGCAGCTGGATGCGCGCGAAGCTGGCGGCCTATCGTAATAACCCGGTTAAACTCAAAGATTGATCGATTAAGATCGTGTTCTTTGTCTGAAACGGAAAAGCCGACGCGTTATGCGTCGGCTTTTGTTTTTTGGTTTTCCACGGTGGCGGCGCGCTGCGTCTGTCCGGGCTACCGATTATGCGGCTGTCTGGTAGCCCGGACAGGTGCGCAGCACCGCCTCCGGGAATGACTCAGGCCGTGCGCCACTTGCGCGTCAGCGGCTTCTCAATTTCCACAATCAGGAACATCACAAAACCGATAATAAAGGTGATCACCCAGTAGCGGAACGGCAGCGCTTCGGTACCGAACAGCATCTGCATAAACGGCGCGTAGATAATCAGCAGTTGCAGCACCAGCAACACGCCGCTGACAATCCAGATACCCCGGTTCGCCAGCAGCCCTTTGCTCAGTGAGAAACCATCCGCCACCCGGCAGTTGAGCATATAAAACCACTGTGCGGTGACCAGCGTCTGCAACAGTACGGTGCGGATAAACTCAGGTGAGTAGCCTCGCGGCTGTAGCCAGGCCTCCAGCACAAAGGCGCTCACGGCGATCATCGAACCGACAAAAATTACCCGCCAGATGGCAAAGCCGTCCATCGCATGCAGCTTAGGATCGCGCGGCGGACGGCGCATGATGTTCTTTTCACCGGCTTCGAACGCCAGACCAAACGACAGCGTGGCCGACGTCGCCATGTTCATCCACAAAATCAACACCGGCGTCAGCGGAATCAAATTCCCCGCCAGCAGCGCGATAATGATTAACAACCCCTGCGCCAGGTTGGTTGGCATAATGAACAAGATCGTTTTCTTCAGGTTATCGTAAACCCGCCGCCCTTCCCTGACTGCACTGGCGATGGTGGCGAAGTTATCATCGGTCAGCACCATATCAGCGGCCTCTTTGGTCACTTCGGTGCCCTTGATGCCCATCGCGATACCAACATCGGCCTGCTTCAGCGCCGGGGCGTCGTTCACCCCATCACCGGTCATCCCGACCACCTCTTTCCTGCTTTGCAGCGCCTGAACCAGACGGAACTTATCTTCCGGACTGGTACGGGCAAAAATATCGAATTTCTGCGCCGCTTCACTCAGTTGGGTATCGTCCATCACCTCCAGCTCGCGCCCGGTAATGGCGTTCCCGGCGTTGCCGATCCCCAGCATCTTGCCGATACTCATCGCCGTTTGCGGGTGGTCCCCGGTGATCATCTTCACGCGGATCCCCGCCTGCAGGCAGTCGCCGATAGCGGTAATGGCCTCTGGTCGCGGCGGGTCCATCATCCCGGCGATCCCTAACAGAATGACGCCATGCTGCAAATCCTGATGGGTGAGTTCGGTTTGCCCGTCAGCCGCCGGTTTCCACGCTGCCGCCACCATGCGCAGCCCTTCCCGCGCGTACTCTTCAATTTTCGCTTCCCAATACGGCTGGTCCAGCGGCTCCAGCCCATGGTCGGTTTGCTGATGCTGACACAGGCGGAACAGCACATCTGGCGCACCGGTAATTAAAATCGTCTCCTCATTGCCGATGCGGTACAGCGTTGACATATATTTGTATTGCGAATCAAAGGGGATCTTACTGCGCAGTTCGGTGCTCGCCGGCGAAAGCGTCACTTTCGCCGCCAGCACCTTCAGCGCCCCTTCCGTAGGGCCGCCAGTGATTTTCCACAACCCGCTTTCATCTTTGATTAGCTGGCTGTCGTTACACAGGTCGATGGTGCGCAGATAGCGCTCCAGCAGCGTGCCCGGCGCGACGGTTATCGGGTCCGGCTCATCGATCGGGTGAATATTCCCCACCGGCTCGTAGCTGTCCCCTTCCACCCGATAGACTTTATCGGCGGTGATAACGGCCTTAACCGTCATCTCGTTCATGGTCAGCGTCCCGGTTTTATCCGAGCAAATAACCGTCATCGCCCCTAGCGTTTCGACCGTCGGCAGCTTGCGGATAATCGCCTTCTGCCGGGCCATGGTTTGCACGCCAAGCGAGAGGATAATCGAGATAATCGCCGGCAGCCCTTCCGGTACCGACGCCACCGCCAGGCTAATCAGCGACAGCATCAGTTCAGAAACCGGCATATCGCGGAACAGCAGGCTAAAGACGAATAGCGCAGCCATCATCACCAGAATGATGATAAAGATGGCTTTGCCGAGCTTATCCATCTGCACCAACAGCGGAGTACGGTGTTTCTCGATATCCGCCATCATCTGGTTAATGTGGCCCAGCTCGGTATCGCCACCGGTTGCCACCACCAGGCCTTTGCCACCGCCGGAGCTTACCGTGGTGCCTGAGAACAACAGGTTCGTCCGGTCACCCAACGGCAGTTCGCCGCTAAGCGCTTCGGTACTTTTCTCCACCACCGTTGATTCACCGGTCAGAATCGCCTCTTCCACCCGTAGGTTATGCGCTTCGATAACCCGCAGGTCTGCTGGAATGCGGTCGCCGGCGCGGATCACCACGATATCGCCGGGAACCAGCGCCGTGGTCGGAATGGTTTCATGATTCCCCTGACGAACCACCACCGCTTCGCTGGAGAGCATATTGCGAATGCTCTGGAGCGATTTTTCGGCGTTACTCTCCTGAATATGACCAATCAGGGCGTTGATCACCGCCACGCCGAGGATCACCAGAGTATCGACCCAGTGGCCCATCACCGCCGTCAATAGCGCCGCCGCCAGCAAGACGTAAATCAGCACATCATTAAAATGCGCCAGAAAACGCAGCCATGCCGGTTTACCCGCTTTTTGCGGTAGCGCATTTTCACCGTACTGCTGTAAGCGCGCCGTCGCTTCAGCGCTGCTGATGCCATCGGGAGTGCTGTTGGTGCTGGTCAGGGTTTCATCCACGGAGAGCTGATAAAACGGGCCGCCCGGTTTTTCTGTATTCATAGTTATCTCCTCACTCCTGTAACGGAAATCAGGACAGCCTCAGGCTGCCCTTAGCGCACCACAAAAACCGGCACATGGGCATAACGCACGATACTTGCCGCCTCTGAACCCAACAGATGGGTTTGAATATTGGGATTGCGTGAGCCAATGATCACCACATCCGCCTTCAGTTCATCTGCCAGTTTCGTCACTTCATCGCGGACGTTGCCGCTGCGAATATGAATCTGGACATCGCTTTCCTTCAGAGAGAGTTTATTGATGAGTTCAGCGAGTTTTTCTTTTGAATTATTAACCAGATAGTCTTCCATTTTTCGCGCATCGGAAATAAATCCGCGCGTCAGTGCAGGAGAAAATGTCGGGATGACGTTGAGTAAATGAATCTGCCCGGAGGAGCTTTGCGCGAGGAATTGAGCATGGGACAAAGCCTTGTCCGCAAGGCCGGTTTCAAACACATCAACCGGGACGAGGATATTTTTATACATAGAGACAATCCTTTTATTACCTATAAAAAAAGGTGGTGAAAACAGCGCAGACAATGGCGCTGAGGAAGAAATCTCGATTCGAAGTATGATGGGTATAATTAAACGTAGCACACGGCGATTAACATTATTAAGATGCCAATTAATATATTGAAAAATATCACAGACTCAGTCGACCTCAGACAATTCAACTGAAAACCCAGCAAAATCGTCAACATTACCGCAAATTTTACTCTTTTTAACATTTCCTTTTTTCAACGACTATGCTCATTATCAGAGGCCTGCGCGCCTCTAAAAACCATTCAACAATTATGTAGATAAGAATCTACTTAGCACAAGGTTGATACCAGAGGAGGAGCAATGTTCGGCTACAGCCTGTTTCGCCTGAGCCTGTTTATTGCCCTGGCAATAATCGCCTGTACGGCTTCCGGGTTATTTACCTATTTAGTGGTCTCAGCGCTGGCTGAATAAAGCCGGCATTTGTGAAAAATATGTAAAATAAAACCTTTAGCACCGAGGGGAATACAGTGAACCGTTATTTTTCTCTCATTCCCGTTGTTATTTTAATAACAACGGCTTGCGATCAGAAAGCACCGCAAGTTACCCCGCTGCCGCGGATGGTAAAAGTTGCGGATGTCGTCGCCATTGGTGATTCACAGCAGCGCATTTTTCCTGCCCGTATTGAATCCGGGGATTCTACCGATCTGTCGTTCAAACGCGGCGGACAGATTGAATCCCTTGATGTGCGTCAGGGAGCCAGTATCTCTCAGGGGCAAGCGCTCGCCCGGCTCAACGCCCGGGAAGCGCAGCAACGCGTCAACGAACGGCAGACCGCAGCAACCCTCGCTCAGCGGCAGTTCGACCGCTTCCAGACGCTGGCCGGTCGCCAGGCCATTTCAAAAGCGGAAATGGATATCCAGCGGGCCAACCGTGATTCCGCCAACGCTGCGCTAAAAATCGCCCGCGAAGAGCTAAGTCAAATGACGCTCACCGCGCCGTTTAGCGGTATTGCCGCCAGCGTCCCGATCCGTAATCACCAGGTTGTCGCCGCCGGACAGCCGATCGTCACCCTGACGCGAACCGATCTGCTCGACGTGGTGTTCAGCATTCCGGAGAATCTTTTTACGACTATTGATATCCGCAATGCGCAGTATCGTCCGGTGGTGAAAATCAACTCTATGCCGGACCGTCAGTTCACCGCCGAATATAAAGAACATACCGGTAGCAGCGACAGCAACACTCTGACCTGGCAGATCATTTTAACCATGCCGCGCCCGGCCGATTTTCCGTCAGTGGGCGGCGTGAGTGGGACCGTGACGGTCAATCTGGCAAACCTGCCCGCCAGCGCGGGCGATAAAGCCGTCGTGGTGCCGGTTGAAGCGGTATTTAATCCGGATAATCGCCAGCGCAATGAGCCCCACGTCTGGGTAGTTAAAGGCGAAGGCGAACAGCTACAGCTTGAGGACAGAAAAGTTGGCGTCGGCCAGGTCACCTCTCAGGGAGTGGTCATTACCGAAGGGCTTAGCGTCGGCGAGCGCGTCGTGGCGGCAGGCGTCAGTGAACTGCATGCGCAGCAACCGGTTCGAATCTGGACGCGTGAACGAGGTTTGTAATGGATATCTCTCGTCAGTTTATTAACAACCCGATTCGCGTCTGGCTGACTATTTTACTGCTGGGCATCGGGGGTATTTTCGCCCTGCTGAATATCGGTCGCCTGGAAGACCCGGCGTTTACCATCAAGACCGCCGTGGTCATCACCCACTATCCGGGAGCCTCGGCGCAGCAGGTTGAGGAAGAAGTCACCCTGCCGCTGGAGAACGCGCTGCAACAGCTGCCCTATCTGGACAACGTCAGCTCAATTTCCTCCAATGGTCTGTCGCAAATCACCGTCAATATCGCCTCGAATTATCACTCCAGCGAGCTGCCGCAAATCTGGGATGAGCTGCGCCGTCGGGTAGGAGACGCCGCCCGGATGTTCCCGCCCGGCGTGGCCTCCCCCTTTGTGAACGACGATTTTGGCGATGTCTTTGGCTTCTTCTTTGCTATCTCCGGCGAGAGCTTTACCAACCCTGAGCTGGTCCGCTACGCCGAGCAGCTCAGGCGCGAACTGGTGCTGGTTCCCGGCGTTGGCAAAGTCGCTATCGGCGGTGCGATCCCACAACAAATCAATATCGATATCTCGCTGGCAAAAATGACCGCCCGCGGTATCACGCTCAACCAACTGGCGGCAATCCTCAGTCGCTTGAACGTAGTGTCTAACGCCGGTGAGATTAAATCCGGCAGCGAGTCAATTCGCCTGCATCCAACGGGGGAGTTTGAAAATCTCGACGAGCTGGGCGATTTGTTAATCAGCCCGCACGGCTCAGGTTCAGCGACGCGATTGCGCGATATTGCCACGCTATCGCGCGGACTCAGCGAATCTCCTTCCAGCATTTATCACGCTAATGGCCGCCAGGCGGTCACTATGGGGGTGTCGTTTATTCCCGGCGTCAACGTCATTGACGTTGGTCGCGCGCTGGAAAGCAAACTGGATCAGATGTCGGCGGAAAAACCGGCAGGGATCAAAATTGACCTGTTCTACGACCAGGCTGCAGAAGTGGCTCACTCGGTGAACGGCTTTATCACTAACTTCCTGATGGCACTGGCCATTGTCGTCGGCGTGCTGCTGATCTTTATGGGCGTGCGCAGCGGTATCATTATTGCCCTGTCGTTAGCGCTTAACGTGCTCGGTACGCTGCTGATTATGTATCTGTGGGGCATCGAGCTACAGCGTATCTCGCTGGGGGCGCTGATTATCGCCCTGAGTATGCTGGTCGATAATGCCATCGTCATCGTCGAAGGGGTACTCATTGCCCGCCAGCAGGGGTCGACGCTGCTCACGGCGATTAATTATGTGATTCGCCGCTCGGCGCTGCCGCTGCTGGGGGCGACGGTGATTGCTATTCTCGCCTTTGCGCCGATTGGCCTGTCGCAGGACTCCACCGGAGAATACTGCAAATCACTGCTCCAGGTGCTGCTGATTTCACTCATGCTGAGCTGGTTCTCAGCGTTAACCATCACGCCAGTACTGATTAAATGGTGGCTGTTCAAAGGGCAACAGCCGCCTGCTGAAACCTCGGATACCGACCCCTACAGCGGGCGCTTTTATCGCATTTATCAGCAGATTCTGCACACCCTACTGATGCGCAAAGCGATCACCCTGACCGTCATGGCGGCGCTGCTGGCAGCTTCAATATGGGGATTCGGCTCGGTGCGGCAGAACTTTTTCCCCTCATCGAACACGCCTATCTTCTTTGTTGACCTCTGGCTTCCCTATGGCACTGATATTGCGACAACCGAAAAGATGGCCAGCGATATTGAAACCTCGATTAACGGCCAGCCGGGCGTTGTCACCACCATCGCCACCGTTGGTCAGGGCAGTATGCGTTTTATCCTCACCTACAGCGGGCAACGGCAATACAGCAACTACGCGCAGATCATGGTACGCATGGACGACCAGCGCAGTATTAACGCTCTGACGCAGCATGTTGACAGCTATATTGCGCGCAACTATCCGCAGGTTAATGCCAGCAGCAAACGCGTGATGTTCGGCCCTTCCGGCGATAGCGCCATTGAAGTGCGCATCAAAGGCCCGGATCCCGACCGCCTGCGCCTGCTCGCCAGCCAGGTGGGCGATATTCTCTCCGCAGACCCGGCCACCGACGGCGTGCGCAACGACTGGCAGAACCGCAGCAAGGTTATCCGCCCACAATATTCCGCCAGCTTAGGCCGCGAACTGGGAGTAGATAAACAGGATATCGATAACGCGCTGGAGATGAATTTCTCTGGTAGCCGTGCGGGACTCTATCGCGAAGGGGCTGACCTGCTGCCGGTGGTGGTTCGCCCACCAGCCGCCGAGCGCCAGGATGCTAACCACCTGAATAATGTGCTGGTCTGGAGCCAAAACCGCCAGCAGTATATCCCGCTCAGTAACGTGGTCAGCGGCTTTAATCTCGAGTGGGAAGATCCTTTGATCCTGCGCCGCGACCGCAGCCGCGTACTGACCGTGCAGACCGACCCCGATCCGCTGAGCAATCAAACCTCAGGCGATATTCTGGCGCGCGTGAAGCCGCAAATCGATGCCCTCGCCCTACCGCACGGCTACAGTATTGAGTGGGGCGGCGACGCGGAGAATTCCCGCGAAGCGCAGCAGGGGTTGTTCACCACCCTGCCGCTGGGTTACCTGGTGATGTTTGTTATCACTGTGCTGATGTTCAGCTCGCTGAAAAACGCGATCGCTATCTGGCTGACGGTGCCGCTGGCGCTGATTGGCGTAACGCCAGGCTTTTTGATTACCGGTATTCCTTTTGGCTTTATGGCATTGATAGGCTTGCTTAGCCTGAGCGGGATGTTGATTCGTAACGGCATCGTGCTGGTTGAGGAAATTGAGCAGCAGAAGCAGGAAAAAGCGCAGCAGGAAGCCATTATTTATGCCGCCACCTCGCGTCTGCGCCCTATTCTGCTGACCGCCTTCACCACCGTTCTCGGTCTGGCCCCTTTATTATTGGATGTCTTCTTCCAGAGTATGGCGGTAGTTATTATGTTTGGTCTGGGTTTTGCTACTATTCTGACGCTGCTGGTTCTGCCAGTGATTTACGCCTGTTTCCATAATAAGAGCCTATCCCAGTAGGCGTATATTGTTGCAGCCAGTTTGGGCACGGACAGCGCGCAACAACCGAAGCGTACACGCAGTACGTGAGGCTTGTGAGCACTGCCCAGGACCAAAATGGCAAATAAAATAGCCTAATGGGATAGGCTCTAAGGATATGAAGCCACAATAATGAACAGTACCGGATTAAATATTATTAAAACGCTGGGATGCATGACGGCGGTGACCTTCTTCACCATTTATAACACCCGGGATCACTATGATTACGACTATCACTGGATCCTCGGTTTTCTGACGTTTATTTCGACCATAGCCACGCCGCTGTTTTTTGTGGTGGCGGGCTATCTGGATTCGCAGTCACGGCACGATGCGCAGTGGCAAATGGGTAAAATCAAAAGCGTAGTTATCGTCTTCCTGTTCTGGATGACAGTGTACTATCTCTGGGAACCCTACCAGCGCGGTTATCTTATCCAGCCGTGGTTTGTTTTTGCCTTTATTGTGATTTACACCTTTCATCCGCTTATCGAGTGGCTCAGCCAGCGACGCAAGCTATTTTTCGGCGTGGTATTTGCGCTGCTGTTGCTCTCATATGGCTACGATCTGCTGTCCGCGCTGTATCCTGATGTTCATGCGCTGAGCCTGGCCCCGCAGTACCGTTTGTGGACCTGGCTGCTGTTTTACCTGACCGGCCAGCTGTTCAGCGATCCGCTGGTCGCCAGTTGGCTGACCCGCGAGAGAGTGGTGAAAGGCGCGATGATCGCCATTCCGTTTATTTATCTCTTCACCTGGTTTTACGAGCGCCATTTCTTCTTCGCCCTGTTTAAGGCTGACAGAAATGCGTTCATTCTTACCGGATCACAAATTTATATTTTGGTGGTGGCGCTGGTGATTGCCGCCAACGGCGTGCGGTTTCGTAAAAACAGCGAGTTTAAAGAGACCATTCTGGCGACTATCAGCAAAACGATGACCGGCGTCTATATTCTTCACTACTCCGTTTTTCATCTGCTGACCGCGCTTATCCCAATTAGCTCGCTGGGAACCAAGTTAATGCTGATTGTCCTGACGTTCATCGCCTCGGTGTTAATTTCAATGCTAGCGCTGTCCAATTCGCTGGTGAAAAAGGTGATTACGATTTGATGCCCTCTTAAAAACCGTAGCGCAGCCACGCAAACAGCACGTTGCCGTTATTGTAGGTGCCGGGAATATAGGTGAACTGCACGCTCAGGCGGCGATAGCTGGCGGAAAAGAGCGGCAAAATAATCGGTAGCGGTACGTAGTTGGCGAAGTCTTCTCGGGCGGTGATCCCGGCGGTCACCCCAAGCCCCAGGCGAAAATCGCGACTACTGTCCAGATACCAGCCCTTCTCCCAGCCGTAGCCGATAATCGGCTGCCACTCGTTGTGCGAATCCTTAAACATCATCGCGTAGAGTGAGCTCCAGTTACCTTCTTCGTTATATCTTGAGACACCAAATCCCCCGCCCCACGGCATCTCATTGTAGTTATCGGTTTTCTCTTTATCGTACATAAAGCGGTTGTGCCAGCTGAGAAATGGCAGATACAGGTCGTAGTTTTGCGGCTGATTCCAGGTTTGCGAGACATCGTCTTTTAGCCAGTTCCACCAGCCGCTGACGCGTTGTTCGCCATAAACCTTTGTTTCCGCCTGTACCGCAAAGGCGAAAATAAACAGAGTTCCCCACACTATCCGCAGACAACGTCGCATTGTTTTATCCTTAAAGGGGTCGTCTCAGAATTCGGAAAATAAAGCACGCTAAGGCGTAGTCACCCCGTGACTCCCCCGCGCCGATGCAGCGAGCTTCGTTCCGTCTTGCAGTGACGCAATCAGCGGGCAGGAAACGTTCCCTTTCCGCGCATGGCAGGCGCACACCAGTTCAGACAGCACGGCCTCCATGCGTGCCAAGTCGGCCATCTTCTCGCGCACATCCTTGAGCTTGTGCTCGGCCAGGCCGCTGGCTTCCTCGCAATGGGTGCCATCCTCCAGCCGCAGTAGCTCGGCGATTTCGTCCAGGCTAAAGCCCAGCCGCTGGGCCGATTTCACGAACCGCACTCGTGTTACATCCGCCTCGCCATAGCGGCGAATGCTGCCATAGGGCTTGTCTGGCTCCGGCAGCAGGCCCTTGCGCTGGTAGAACCGGATGGTCTCCACATTGACCCCGGCCGCCTTGGCAAAAACGCCAATGGTCAGATTCTCAAAATTAATTTGCATATCGCTTGACTCCGTACATAACTACGGAAGTAAGCTTAAGCTATCCAAACCAAATTTGAAAGGACAAGCGTATGTCTGAACCACAAAAGTCTGAACCACAAAACGGGCGCGGCGCGCTCTTCGCCGGTGGGCTGGCCGCCATTCTTGCGTCGGCCTGCTGCCTGGGGCCGCTGGTTTTGATCGCCTTGGGGTTCAGCGGGGCATGGATCGGCAACCTGACGGTGCTGGAACCCTATCGCCCGATCTTCATCGGCGCAGCGCTGGTCGCGCTGTTTTTCGCCTGGCGGCGCATCTACCGCCCGGCGCAAGCCTGCAAACCGGGTGAGGTCTGCGCGATTCCCCAAGTGCGAGCTACTTACAAGCTCATTTTCTGGATCGTGGCCGCGCTGGTCCTGGTCTCGCTCGGATTTCCCTACGTCATGCCATTTTTCTATTAATCACAGGAGTTCATCATGAAAAAACTGTTTGCCGCCCTCGCCCTCGCTGCCGTTGTTGCCCCCGTGTGGGCCGCCACCCAGACCGTCACGCTGTCCGTGCCTGGCATGACCTGCGCCTCTTGCCCGATCACTGTCAAGCACGCGCTTTCCAAGGTTGAGGGCGTGAGCAAGACCGACGTAAGTTTCGACAAGCGCCAGGCCGTCGTCACCTTCGACGATGCCAAGACCAACGTCCAGAAGTTGACCAAGGCGACCGAGGACGCGGGCTATCCGTCCAGCCTCAAACGCTGATCCGTTAACCGAACTCGGGAGCGACACATGGGACTCATCACGCGCATCGCTGGCAAAACCGGCGCGCTCGGCAGCGTCGTTTCCGCGATGGGCTGCGCCGCCTGTTTTCCTGCCATCGCCAGCTTTGGCGCGGCCATCGGACTGGGCTTCTTGAGCCAGTACGAGGGGCTATTCATTGGCATCCTGCTGCCGATGTTCGCCGGCATCGCGTTACTCGCCAATGCTATCGCTTGGCTCAATCATCGACAGTGGCGACGCACGGCGCTCGGCACGATAGGCCCGATCTTGGTGCTGGCAGCGGTGTTTTTAATGCGGGCTTACGGCTGGCAGAGCGGTGGACTGCTCTATGTCGGCCTGGCCTTGATGGTTGGGGTGTCGGTCTGGGATTTCATCTCGCCAGCACATCGCCGCTGCGGGCCGGACAGCTGTGAATTGCCAGAACAACGTGGCTGACGGCAACAGCCGTAGCCACCACAGAAAAGGAAAAATACATGACCACCCTGAAAATCACCGGGATGACCTGCGACTCGTGCGCGGCTCACGTCAAGGAAGCCTTGGAGAAAGTGCCCGGCGTGCAATCGGCGCTGGTGTCCTATCCGAAGGGCACAGCGCAACTCGCCATTGAGGCGGGCACGTCATCGGATGCGCTGACTACCGCCGTGGCCGGACTGGGCTACGAGGCAACGCTTGCCGATGCGCCACCGACGGACAACCGCGCCGGCCTGCTCGACAAGATGCGCGGCTGGATAGGGGCCGCTGATAAGCCCAGTGGCAACGAACGCCCGTTGCAGGTCGTCGTCATTGGTAGCGGTGGAGCCGCGATGGCGGCAGCACTGAAGGCCGTCGAGCAAGGCGCGCAGGTCACGCTGATTGAGCGCGGCACCATCGGCGGCACCTGCGTCAACGTCGGTTGTGTGCCGTCCAAGATCATGATCCGCGCCGCCCACATCGCCCATCTGCGCCGGGAAAGCCCATTCGACGGCGGCATGCCACCCACACCGCCGACGATCTTGCGCGAGCGGCTGCTGGCCCAGCAGCAGGCCCGTGTCGAAGAACTCCGTCATGCCAAGTACGAAGGCATCCTGGACGGCAATTCAGCCATCACCGTTCTGCACGGTGAAGCGCGTTTCAAGGACGACCAGAGCCTTATCGTTAGTTTGAACGAGGGTGGCGAGCGCGTCGTGATGTTCGACCGCTGCCTGGTCGCCACGGGTGCCAGCCCGGCGGTCCCGCCGATTCCGGGCTTGAAAGAGTCACCCTACTGGACTTCCACCGAGGCCCTGGCGAGCGACACCATTCCCGAACGCCTTGCCGTAATCGGCTCGTCGGTGGTGGCGCTGGAGCTGGCGCAAGCCTTTGCCCGGCTGGGCAGCAAGGTCACGGCCCTGGCGCGCAATACCTTGTTCTTCCGTGAAGACCCGGCCATCGGCGAGGCGGTGACAGCCGCTTTCCGTGCCGAGGGCATCGAGGTGCTGGAGCACACGCAAGCCAGCCAGGTCGCCCATATGGACGGTGAATTCGTGCTGACCACCACGCACGGTGAATTGCGCGCCGACAAGCTGCTGGTCGCCACCGGCCGGACACCGAACACGCGCAGCCTGGCATTGGAAGCGGCGGGGGTAGCCGTCAATGCGCAGGGGGCCATCGTCATCGACAAGGGCATGCGCACCAGTAGCCCGAACATCTACGCGGCCGGCGACTGCACCGACCAGCCGCAGTTCGTCTATGTGGCGGCAGCGGCCGGCACTCGTGCGGCGATCAACATGACTGGCGGCGATGCGGCCCTGGACCTGACCGCAATGCCGGCCGTGGTGTTCACCGACCCGCAGGTCGCCACCGTGGGCTACAGCGAGGCGGAAGCACATCACGACGGGATCGAGACCGACAGTCGCCTGCTAACACTGGATAACGTGCCGCGTGCGCTTGCCAACTTCGACACACGCGGCTTCATCAAGCTGGTCATCGAGGAAGGTAGCGGACGGCTCATCGGCGTGCAAGCGGTGGCCCCGGAAGCGGGTGAACTGATCCAGACGGCGGTGCTCGCCATTCGCAACCGTATGACCGTGCAGGAACTGGCCGACCAATTGTTCCCCTACCTGACCATGGTCGAAGGGCTGAAGCTCGCGGCGCAGACCTTCAGCAAGGACGTGAAGCAGCTTTCGTGCTGCGCCGGATGAGGAAAAGGAGGTGTTCAATGAGCGCCTACACAGTGTCCCGGCTGGCCCTTGATGCCGGGGTGAGCGTGCATATCGTGCGCGACTACCTGCTGCGCGGATTGCTACGGCCGGTCGCGTACACCACGGGCGGCTACGGCTTGTTCGATGACACCGCGTTGCAACGGCTGCGCTTTGTACGGGCTGCCTTCGAAGCGGGTATCGGCCTGGACGCACTGGCGCGGCTGTGCCGGGCGCTGGATGCTGCGGACGGTGACGGTGCGTCTGCGCAGCTTGCCGTGTTGCGGCAACTCGTCGAGCGTCGGCGCGAGGCCCTGGCCAGCCTCGAAATGCAACTGGCCGCCATGCCAACCGAACCGGCACAGCACGCGGAGAGTCTGCCATGAACAGCCCAGAGCACTTGCCGTCTGAGACGCACAAACCGATCACCGGCTACTTGTGGGGCGCGCTGGCCGTGCTCACCTGTCCCTGCCATTTGCCGATTCTCGCCATTGTGCTAGCCGGCACGACGGCCGGCGCGTTCATCGGGGAGCACTGGGGTATTGCAGCCCTCACGCTGACCGGCTTGTTTGTCCTGTCTGTGACGCGGCTGCTGCGGGCCTTCAAGGGAAGATCATGACCGCTTCCCAGCCAGCCGAGAGTGGGCAGCTTTGAGCTTCGCTACCAATCTGGAGGAGTACCACCATGAACGCAAACGCCCCGAACACTGCCAGTTGCACCACCTGCTGCGTATGCTGCAAAGAAATTCCGCTCGATGCCGCCTTCACCCCGGAAGGCGCGGAATACGTCGAACATTTCTGCGGGCTGGATTGCTATGAACGCTTCCAGGCACGCGCCAAGGCCGCGACAGAATCTGACATTGCACCTGTCCCTGGCGGTTCGCAGCCGTCAGATTGAGGCATACCCTAACCTGATGTCAGATGTTGAGCACAAACAACGTCAGAGTAGGGTATTAATTTATATTTATTGACACATTCAGCCAAGGGTAATAGATTTCATCCTGACATTTTTACCTTTGGAGGCATCTTGCAAGGTCAACGTATCGGCTACGTTCGCGTCAGCAGCTTCGACCAGAATCCTGATCGACAACTGGAACAAATAGAAGTCGGCAAGGTATTCACCGATAAGGCTTCAGGCAAGGACACACAACGTCCCGAACTTGAAAGGCTGCTGGCCTTCGTCCGCGAGGGCGACACCGTGGTGGTGCATAGCATGGACAGGTTGGCACGCAACCTTGATGACCTGCGCCGCATCGTCCAAGGGCTGACACAACGGGGCGTGCGCATGGAGTTCGTCAAAGAAGGGCTAACGTTCACCGGCGAGGACTCACCGATGGCCAATCTGATGCTGTCGGTCATGGGAGCCTTTGCTGAGTTCGAGCGCGCTCTGATCCGCGAACGTCAGCGCGAGGGAATCGTGCTGGCTAAGCAGCGCGGGGCCTACCGGGGACGAAAGAAATCGCTGAACAGCGAACAAATTGCCGAGTTGAAACGGCGAGTTGCGGCAGGCGACCAGAAAACCTTGGTGGCCCGTGACTTCGGCATCAGCCGCGAAACCTTGTACCAGTACCTGCGGGAAGACTGACCATGCCACGCCGCTCAATCCGGCACTGTTGCAAATAGTCGGTGGTGATAAACTTATCATCCCCTTTTGCTGATGGAGCTGCACATGAACCCATTCAAAGGCCGGCATTTTCAGCGTGACATCATTCTGTGGGCCGTACGCTGGTACTGCAAATACGGCATCAGTTACCGTGAGCTGCAGGAGATGCTGGCTGAACGCGGAGTGAATGTCGATCACTCCACGATTTACCGCTGGGTTCAGCGTTATGCGCCTGAAATGGAAAAACGGCTGCGCTGGTACTGGCGTAACCCTTCCGATCTTTGCCCGTGGCACATGGATGAAACCTACGTGAAGGTCAATGGCCGCTGGGCGTATCTGTACCGGGCCGTCGACAGCCGGGGCCGCACTGTCGATTTTTATCTCTCCTCCCGTCGTAACAGCAAAGCTGCATACCGGTTTCTGGGTAAAATCCTCAACAACGTGAAGAAGTGGCAGATCCCGCGATTCATCAACACGGATAAAGCGCCCGCCTATGGTCGCGCGCTTGCTCTGCTCAAACGCGAAGGCCGGTGCCTGTCTGACGTTGAACACCGACAGATTAAGTACCGGAACAACGTGATTGAATGCGATCATGGCAAACTGAAACGGATAATCGGCGCCACGCTGGGATTTAAATCCATGAAGACGGCTTACGCCACCATCAAAGGTATTGAGGTGATGCGTGCACTACGCAAAGGCCAGGCCTCAGCATTTTATTATGGTGATCCCCTGGGCGAAATGCGCCTGGTAAGCAGAGTTTTTGAAATGTAAGGCCTTTGAATAAGACAAAAGGCTGCCTCATCGCTAACTTTGCAACAGTGCCTGATTCGATGTGTTTGCGGGAAAAAAATCGGCCCAGATCCGCGAAATTTTAATCAGCGAGTCAGCTTGGGAAGAAATGACCTGCTTATTCGCACCTTCCTTAATATAAAGACACAAGCAGAGACATTTTTGGCACGATATAAAAACGCTAAGTTAAAAAATCACTATGACGTGTTGGGTATCAAATGTTCACTGGCATAAACCTCTGTTTCTGATGTAAAACAGATTTTCTGAGGAGGCGTAAAACCTCCTCGTACTGCGAAATTGATTTAGTGATAGCGATCGATCACGCCAACCAGATAGTGGTCGGTTTGCTGCATGTTGATGCCCGCTTTTTTAGCGCTGCGGACTTCATCCAGAATGATTTGCAACAGCGTCCCGTCCACGATTTCCTCTTTTCTGTATCGCTTCAGGAAGTTAATCGCTGACTTATCGTTTGCTGCCTGGGCGTCTTCCGTCAAAGAGGTCAGCGCATTAATGCGCTTCTGGTAATCGCTTACCGTCTGCTCAAACAGATCTTCCAGCGTGGAAAATTCACCGCACCGGGCGTGTTGCTCCTGTAACACCGGCGTGGCGCCGCTCTGTTTGATGTATTCGTACATGCGCATCATTTGCGTCACCGTATTTTGCGCCTGATGACGCAAAAATAGTGCGGTGCCATTAAGGCTATTCTCGCTGCACCTCTGGCTGAGCTGAAGATACAAATTTGAGGTATAAAACTCCTGATTCATTTGCGCATTCAGTTTTTGAACTATTCCGCTAGCGATCATAGGACTTCCTTATTTCTTGTCATCTCAGAAAACGGTCACTCTTCGAAAAAACAACCAGAATAAAAGCGATTCTTTCGCTTTTTTTATTGCGCCTGGTTACGCAGTCATATTCATTTTAAGTCGGGATGCTCCTTATTTAAATATCCAACCCTACTATCGCATTTCTATCTGGCATTATTCTGTGATGGTGTTTCGATATTCACACTCCCTGTGCCAATCCTTTCTTATCGACAGTAGGAAACTTCCTCCGGCTATTCTGCTGAACACGATTAGGGGCACTGTTGCAAAGTTAGCGATGAGGCAGCCTTTTGTCTTATTCAAAGGCCTTACATTTCAAAAACTCTGCTTACCAGGCGCATTTCGCCCAGGGGATCACCATAATAAAATGCTGAGGCCTGGCCTTTGCGTAGTGCACGCATCACCTCAATACCTTTGATGGTGGCGTAAGCCGTCTTCATGGATTTAAATCCCAGCGTGGCGCCGATTATCCGTTTCAGTTTGCCATGATCGCATTCAATCACGTTGTTCCGGTACTTAATCTGTCGGTGTTCAACGTCAGACAGGCACCGGCCTTCGCGTTTGAGCAGAGCAAGCGCGCGACCATAGGCGGGCGCTTTATCCGTGTTGATGAATCGCGGGATCTGCCACTTCTTCACGTTGTTGAGGATTTTACCCAGAAACCGGTATGCAGCTTTGCTGTTACGACGGGAGGAGAGATAAAAATCGACAGTGCGGCCCCGGCTGTCGACGGCCCGGTACAGATACGCCCAGCGGCCATTGACCTTCACGTAGGTTTCATCCATGTGCCACGGGCAAAGATCGGAAGGGTTACGCCAGTACCAGCGCAGCCGTTTTTCCATTTCAGGCGCATAACGCTGAACCCAGCGGTAAATCGTGGAGTGATCGACATTCACTCCGCGTTCAGCCAGCATCTCCTGCAGCTCACGGTAACTGATGCCGTATTTGCAGTACCAGCGTACGGCCCACAGAATGATGTCACGCTGAAAATGCCGGCCTTTGAATGGGTTCATGTGCAGCTCCATCAGCAAAAGGGGATGATAAGTTTATCACCACCGACTATTTGCAACAGTGCCTCGAATCAGCCTATTTAGGCTATTTTTTCCACCATTTCTGGCGTTATTTCCGGTTTTTACTGAGATCTCTCCCACTGACGTATCATTTGGTCCACCCGAAACAGGTTGGCCAGGGTGAATAACATCGCCAGTTGGTTATCGTTTTTCAGCAGCCCCTTGTATCTGGCTTTCACGAAGCCGAACTGCCGCTTGATGATGCGAAACGGGTGCTCCACCCTGGCACGGATGCTGGCTTTCATGTATTCGATGTTGATGGCCGTTTTGTTCTTGCGCGGATGCTGCTTCAAGGTTTTTACCCTGCCGGGACGCTCGGCGATCAGCCAGTCCACATCCACCTCGGCCAGCTCCTCGCGCTGTGGCGCTCCTTGGTAGCCGGCATCGGCTGAGACAAATTGCTCCTCTCCATGAAGCAGATTACCCAGCTGATTGAGGTCATGCTCGTTGGCCGCGGTGGTGACCAGGCTGTGGGTCAGGCCACTCTTGGCATCGACACCAATGTGGGCCTTCATGCCAAAGTGCCACTGATTGCCTTTCTTGGTCTGATGCATCTCCGGATCGCGTTGCTGCTCATTGTTCTTGGTCGAGCTGGGTGCCTCAATGATGGTGGCATCCACCAAAGTGCCTTGGGTCATCATGACGCCTGCTTCGGCCAGCCAGCGATTGATGGTCTTGAACAATTGACGGGCCAGTTGATGCTGCTCGAGCAGGTGGCGGAAATTCATGATGGTGGTGCGATCCGGCAGGGCGCTATCCAGGGATAATCGGGCAAACAGGCGCATGGAGGCGATTTCGTACAGGGCATCTTCCATGGCACCGTCGCTCAGGTTGTACCAATGCTGCATGCAGTGAATACGCAGCATGGTCTCCAGCGGATAGGGCCGTCGGCCATTGCCCGCCTTGGGATAAAACGGCTCGATGACAGCGGTCATATTCTGCCATGGCAGAATCTGCTCCATGCGGGAGAGGAAAATCTCTTTTCGGGTCTGACGGCGCTTAGTGCTGAATTCACTATCGGCGAAGGTGAGTTGATGGCTCATGATGTCCCTCTGGGATGCGCTCCGGATGAATATGATGATCTCATATCAGGAACTTGTTCGCACCTTCCCTAAGTCACCGGCGGCTTGCCTGCCACACATTGAACATTACAGACCAATTAGCACTTTGTCACCGGGGAAAGATGTAAAGATTATGTATAAATAGATTGGCTTAGAAGTGACATTTCAACTTTGGAGAAACAGGTGACATTTTAAACTTGCTTTAACAAAATTTTGGGACTGACCGAAACAAAAAGGCCAGCCCCGGAGGGCTGGCTATTCAGTACAGGGCAATGACAGGTTTCTTGATGCCGCAGGCGTGAGCGTAGCGGGTCAGTGTGTCGATGCTGGCTTTGGTGATGTTGTTTTCCAGGCGAGAAATAACCGGAGGTGTAACCCCCATGCGTTCAGCAACCTGCGCTTTTGTCAGGTTGTCATGCTTGCGCCATTCAGCAAGCAGCTCCCTGAGCTTTTCCTTACGTTCTTCTTCCTGCCATGCAGCGCGATATTCATCGTCCTGCATCCACTCGTTATGCAGTTCTTTATGGCTTACCAGTTTCATTAAGTACCTCCGCTAACCGCTTTTTGGCGAGATCGATTTCTTTCGCTGGCGTTTTCTGTGACTTCTTGATGAAAACACGGAGCATGATGATGGTATTGCCTTTGTGGTATACCCAGATTCCCCTGGCTATGTCCGTCCCCATCGTGCGGATCTCAAAAAGTCCATCGCCCAGGGGCTTCGTGTCCGGCTCCCGCAGTAATCGGGCGTCATACTCCAGTTTGCCGATGAGACGGTCAAACTTCACCCTGATTTTTACGGGTAATGCTGTGGCTTCTTCCCTGGCTTCCGGGTGATAAACAACGCTAAACATGTGACCTCCCATTTCTATTAATATTAACCTATAGGCTAATTTCAGACAAGGTAGAATTAACCTATAAGCTAATTTTGTTGGCAGTTATCGTGGCTACCCGGTCACTACCCTGTTAGCGTGAGTTTTCGTTCCACTGAGGAACGGGGATTTATGCGCGTTAGCGCATGTAAGGCGGCAGGATGAAATGACAGGTAGCACCGAGGGTTAGCCGCCGATACCAGTGAGGGATCGAAAGGGATCGCCTATCCATCCCTTCACCCTGCAAAGCCATATTCCGCTAAAAGCGGCTCAGAGGCTTTTGTGCGCGGTCGGAGTGGTCACAACAAGGCCGAAGCCGCAGTTGGGGCGTATCTCCGCGTTAGCGGGTCGTAAGAGCCGCTTACGAGCGTGTAATCTAATTCTTCAGCGATATTTGCTGACGTATCCGGCGTGGCCGGATTTGTCCAATCCCTCGATGGCTAACAGGCGAGCTGTTAGCCATCGAGGGATTCCGTTCTGAATGCCCCGCGCTTTAGCGTGGGGAGCTACTTTTGAGGCGCTCGCGCCGATGCTGTTCGGTTATCCACTTTTTAAAGGGGATAACAGCAATGTCTTTTATTTTTTGGTTTATCTTTTAATACGTAAGTAATTAAAAGATAAACCAAAAGAGTATTTGCGCCATCTCGTTTGCACTTCATTATCACTTACCCACAAGCTATACAGCAGTTGTGGTGGGTCTACGCCGGAACCGCCGAAAAATCCGTCATTCCTGTAGGCGGGATGGGTTGGATTTCGAAAATTATTGTACTATAAGGGCTTCCCCGGCGTGTCAACGCCGGTGTTTATGGTTTCTGTCTGCTCTTCAGTAAAAATAAAGGGGAGAGACTGCGGTACTATAAACGGCCATGATGAATCGTCATCGATTCGGACCCTGATGAAAGACGCGCGTGAGGTTCTTGTTCGTTAAGCGGATACGTATATCCTGTACAATAGCCAGATAGGCCTCACGGGGTCTAACCCTTTATCATCAACGAATTGCAGGTCAGATGGTTATTTTGTTTCGTGCTTTAGCTGGCTGAGTACAGCCTGAAATCATCACCGTAATGCAATGATGCCCAGCACAGCCTTGCGTTTTTGGCGGCGATGGCTACAACGGCACGCCAGTATCCTCTGCGATCGACCAGTGAACAGACCCAACGACTGAATAAATCAGTCCTTTTCTCGGCACCAATCAGAACCGAACGAGCCCCCTGAACCAGTAGCGTTCGCAGATACGAATCGCCAGCTTTAGTTATCCTGCCAAGCTTTGATTTCCCACCACTGCTGTACTGCGATGGCGTTAGTCCCAGCCAGGCTGCCAGTTGTCGCCCATTTTTAAAATCGTGTGCATTACCGATACTGGCGACCAGCGCACAGGCCGTTGTGGGACCAATCCCTTTCAGTTCCATCAATCGCTGGCTGCGGTGATCTGTTTTTGCCATGCGGGACAAAATCCGGTCATATTCAGTAATATTATCTTCAATACGATCAATGTGTTCCAGCAGGTCATTAACACATTGTTGAACCTGAAGTGGCAAAGAACTCTTCTGCTCAGAAACCATGTGACGCAGGGCATCTGTACTTTGTGGGGCGATGACACCGAATTCCGATATCAAACCTCTCAATCGGTTATATGTTGCTGTTTTCTCTTCGATAAAACCCTGTCTGATACGGTGTAGGCATTGCATCGCCTGCTGGCTCTCATCCTTCACTGGTACAAACCGCATATGCGGGCGACGAACTGCTTCACAGATAGCCTGAGCATCAGCTGCATCATTTTTGCCTGATTTACCGGCCATGCGGTAAGGAGATACAAATTTAGCAGCCATCAGCCGTGGTTCATGACCATATTGCCGAAACAACCTTGCCCAGTAGTGAGCCCCGGAGCATGCCTCCATCCCGATAACACAGGGAGGTAAACTGGCAATCAGCTCAGGAAGGGCAGCACGCGATACTTTGGGTTTAACCAGAACAGTTTTACCGTGTTGGTCAACGCAGTGAACAGCGAACACATTTTTAGCAAGATCGATACCGACAGTCGTGATGGTCATAACGAATCCCTCCGGGGCTATGTTTACCCCATGATTGCACAAGAGTTAATCAGGCGCATATCCAGGGGAAGTCCCTTCCATTCGTTAAGGCTGTTTTTTGTACTGAGGTTTATTGCAGACGTGCAGAATCCCCGCCAGCTAAGGCGGTAGTGGGGTTCGAGGTCCAATGATGTAAAAAACCACGCTAAGAGGTTAATTCATTGTTTGTATTCAAATTTAATGGTCTTAACTCGCCCTTCAGAATATCTTCCGGTAACGAAAACGTATAATGTCCCAGCATATTTATATGGCCATGTATCAGCGGCGATAATCTTGCCAGATGCTCCTCTTCAGGTGTTTCCCCCGATTTGCGAAGATGTGACAACGCCTCCTGCATGTAAAGTGTATTCCACAGCACAACCGCATTGGTCACCAGACCCAGAGCACCGAGTTGATCTTCCTGCCCTTCACGGTAGCGTTTTCTAATCTCACCACGTTGTCCGTAGCAAATGGCTCGAGCCACTGCATGGCGTCCTTCTCCCCGGTTGAGCTGAGTGAGGATCCGACGCCGGTAATCCTCATCATCGATATAGTTGAGAAGATACAACGTCTTGTTGACCCGGCCCACTTCCATAATCGCCTGAGCCAGACCAGATGGTCGGCTACTTCTCAACAGTGAACGAATAAGCTCTGATGCATGGATGGTCCCAAGCTTCAGTGAGCCCGCCATTCGCATCATTTCATCCCATTGGGATTCTATTTTTGACAGTTCAACACATCCCCGGGCCAGCTCATTCAGGGCACCATAATGTGCCGTTTTATCTGCCCGCCAGAATATCGCCCCGCCTGCATCGGCCAGACGAGGGGAAAACTGGTAGCCCAGTAACCAGAACAGGCCAAAAATGATATCGCTGGATCCTGCCGTGTCCGTCATAATTTCTACCGGATTCAGCCCGGTCTGCTGCTCCAGAAGCCCTTCCAGTACAAAGATGGAATCACGAAGCGTCCCGGGAACTACAATGCCATGGAAACCGGAGTATTGATCGGAGACGAAGTTGTACCAGGTGATACCGCGTCCTGAACCAAAGTATTTACGATTTGGTCCGGAATTAACCGTTTTAACCGGTGTGACAAAACGCATACCATCTGCGGAGGCAACCTCACCACCTCCCCAGTACCCCGCGAGCGGCAGCGTGGACTGAAAATCAACCAGCCGTGCATTAGCGGTGACCAGCGTTTCTGCCCTGAGATAATTTTGTTTAACCCAGCTCAGACGATGGCGAGTAAGCGCGGGAATATTATGCTTTATCAGGGGTTCATGCCCTATATTGCAGGCTTCTGCCAGCAGTGTTGCGCACAGACTGACCTGGAGATCCTGCGCCCGAGCACCTGATTCACTGACGTGGCTGAATTCGCGGGTAAAACCGGTTCGGGCATCTATTTCAAGCAACAGCTCCGTCAGATCAACCGGAGGGATCAATTCTCTTACCCGACGATTCAATTGTATCAGTGCCGGTGGCTCATCCAGTTTATCCAGACTGCTAATCGTCAGTGAGGGATGCTTACCTTCATTGCTTATGCTGACCGCTGCGTTGCAGGCAAAACGTGAAGCCACTGATTTCCATGTGTCATCAAGCCGCGTAGCCAGTTGTTCTGCTGCTTTAGTTCCGTCTGATGGATGACCCAGCGCCCGACATACCGGGATGCGTTGTGCCTGCCATTCAGCTCCCTGAAGCAATTTTTGACGCGGGTCCCCCCACCGATCACTGTTCTCCAGCCAGAGATCACGACGGCGCAAAGAATCTTGAAGGCGCTCGAGAAGACACAGCGAGTAACCCGCTCGTAGAATCCTACCATCTCTGTCGTAGACCAGACGTTTCCATGGGCCGGAAATGATTTGCTCTGGTGCATCGTCGAGAATTCGCTTTTTTGAGCCACTCAGTTCGGCCAGATAATGGATTGCTGACAACGTGAGCTCCCCGGCCGGGGCGGCCTGAAAGTGTAAGTCACGCAACATCGCGGACAGGAAACGCTTCACCCGTCCATATTGTTCCACCATTTCATCCTGAAACTGAGTATCTTGCGGGCGCGCCAGCTCATTTACCTTGCCGACGGATTCAGCCAGTTTGTCCTTTGGTATGCGGCGAAAAATAGCCTGCCGCAGAGCTGCTTCATCGGTGTTCTCATCAAGTAATAACGTGCATGCCCGTGCCAGTAATAGCGGGGCACGATCAAGATCTTTCAGGGTCCTGAGCCGCTTTTTCTGCCCGATATTTTTTGCAGAACGCGTGATATCCAGAATAAGCATATCCAGCACATCCACGGCCTCGTCAAGCGCCGAAATTTCCTGTGCTTTCACAAACGCAGTAAGCACGGCCAGTCGCCGTTCGTCAGGCATTCTTGAAATGTATTTCACCGAAGCCATTCCGGCATAACGGGCCAAATTCCGCAGCTGGATGGCAGGCAGACCGGAGAAATTCAACCGGGAAAACTCCATGCTACGCAGTCGGGTATATCGCTCCAGGGCGTCTGTAAATGACGGCCCACTGATAGTGACAGGACCTTTTCGCATCTCCTCCAGCACCGATATACGCTGCCCTTCAGGTATTTCAAGTAAACCGTCCAGTTGTGTTTTCTGCC
Organism: Citrobacter freundii complex sp. CFNIH4; assembly: GCF_002934505.1. Classification (NCBI taxonomy): domain Bacteria; kingdom Pseudomonadati; phylum Pseudomonadota; class Gammaproteobacteria; order Enterobacterales; family Enterobacteriaceae; genus Citrobacter; species Citrobacter freundii complex sp. CFNIH4. Next base: position 175,704 of record NZ_CP026234.1, on the reverse strand, counting down.
AGCTGTCAGGCAACAAAGCCAGCCTTCGCCATAATCGTCGACTTGCCCGTTCGCGTACTTCGCCAATCAGCCTTGTCAGAGTCGAGGCTGCGGGTAGCAGGATCTTATTTTGCAGCAACCATGCGGTAGCAAAATCAAACAGCAGACCTGGACGCTCATTGCTGAGCCAGGCGCGAGTATAGAGCAAACGCTTCAGTCTGAATGTCCAGGGGAAATCACCAAAATCATGATAATCATAATAGAGCTTGATAAGCCCCTGATGCTCCCAGCGGGTATTTTCTCTTTCAGCATACCGGGAAAGGATCTCTGGTCGGCTGATGTTCAACTGTGCCGCAATGTAAAAACGGATGAATGAGGGAATTTGAAGGGGATCAGGAAGAAACGTTCCCAGAAAGCGCGCCGTAGTCAGCTGAAGTGCAATCCCCAGCCGGTTATGTTTTCCCCGTCGCTGATTAATAAAAGCAAGGTCACGCTCATCCAGATGAAAATACCGAGCCAGCTGAACGGCACTGTTGCAAATAGTCGGTGGTGATAAACTTATCATCCCCTTTTGCTGATGGAGCTGCACATGAACCCATTCAAAGGCCGGCATTTTCAGCGTGACATCATTCTGTGGGCCGTACGCTGGTACTGCAAATACGGCATCAGTTACCGTGAGCTGCAGGAGATGCTGGCTGAACGCGGAGTGAATGTCGATCACTCCACGATTTACCGCTGGGTTCAGCGTTATGCGCCTGAAATGGAAAAACGGCTGCGCTGGTACTGGCGTAACCCTTCCGATCTTTGCCCGTGGCACATGGATGAAACCTACGTGAAGGTCAATGGCCGCTGGGCGTATCTGTACCGGGCCGTCGACAGCCGGGGCCGCACTGTCGATTTTTATCTCTCCTCCCGTCGTAACAGCAAAGCTGCATACCGGTTTCTGGGTAAAATCCTCAACAACGTGAAGAAGTGGCAGATCCCGCGATTCATCAACACGGATAAAGCGCCCGCCTATGGTCGCGCGCTTGCTCTGCTCAAACGCGAAGGCCGGTGCCCGTCTGACGTTGAACACCGACAGATTAAGTACCGGAACAACGTGATTGAATGCGATCATGGCAAACTGAAACGGATAATCGGCGCCACGCTGGGATTTAAATCCATGAAGACGGCTTACGCCACCATCAAAGGTATTGAGGTGATGCGTGCACTACGCAAAGGCCAGGCCTCAGCATTTTATTATGGTGATCCCCTGGGCGAAATGCGCCTGGTAAGCAGAGTTTTTGAAATGTAAGGCCTTTGAATAAGACAAAAGGCTGCCTCATCGCTAACTTTGCAACAGTGCCGCCAGATGTTGTCTCAGATTCAGGTTATGTCGCTCAATGCGCTGAGTGTAACGCTTGCTGATAACGTGCAGCTTTCCCTTCAGGCGGGATTCATACAGCGGCCAGCCATCCGTCATCCATACCACGACCTCAAAGGCCGACAGCAGGCTCAGAAGACGCTCCAGTGTGGCCAGAGTGCGTTCACCGAATACGTGCGCCACAACCGTCTTCCGGAGCCTGTCATACGCGTAAAACAGCCAGCGCTGGCGCGATTTAGCCCCGACGTATCCCCACTGTTCGTCCATTTCCGCGCAGACGATGACGTCACTGCCCGGCTGTATGCGCGAGGTTACCGACTGCGGCCTGAGTTTTTTAAATGGCGGAAAATCGTGTTGAGGCCAACGCCCATAATGCGGGCGGTTGCCCGGCATCCAACGCCATTCATGGCCATATCAATGATTTTCTGGTGCGTACCGGGTTGAGAAGCGGTGTAAGTGAACTGCAGTTGCCATGTTTTACGGCAGTGAGAGCAGAGATAGCGCTGATGTCCGGCGGTGCTTTTGCCGTTACGCACCACCCCGTCAGTAGCTGAACAGGAGGGACAGCTGATAGAAACAGAAGCCACTGGAGCACCTCAAAAACACCATCATACACTAAATCAGTAAGTTGGCAGCATCACCCGCAGCTCATTATGCCCCTGCTTTTGGCAACCTGGCATACTGCTTCAATATCAACTAATTCCAACAGTGGGTTAGTGGGCGTTTCGATCCAGATTAGACCTGTATTCTCTTGAATATGGCGCTCTACTGACGCCAGATCATTAAGATCGACATAACTGAATGTCGTACCTGAAGTTTGTTTACGCAGACGTTCAAACAACCGATAAGTACCGCCATAGACCCCTTTCATTACTAATACATGGGAATCCTTAGGTAGCAATTCCAATATAAGTGCAGTTGCTGCCATACCGGAAGCGGTTGCCGTAGCATAGATACCTCCTTCCAACTCAGCCAAGGCGGTTTCATATGCATATCTTGTCGGGTTACTGCAACGGGAATAACAAAACTCCCCTTCTTCGCCTAAATTTGGCTGAATGAAGGAACTGGCGGTAGTAATCGGTGGAAAAATAGCATTATTGCCCCGGTCAACTTGATCTCCGGCATGGATAACCAGAGTCGCGATCGATTTTGATTTGCTCATTATTTGTCCCTTTAAATTTTAACGATAGCCCGCCGATCATTATTAATAATGACGTTAGGCCACGCGGTTAAACCGTAATATTTATTTACGTGTCATTATACTGATAATTTCTTTATCTGTTTGCCTCATTGGCGATAACACTAATTTACATAAATTATTGATAGAACCTTCAACATCGCAGGAAACAATGCCATCACGCTCCCCTGCAACACTATTTTGTTGCGCCATCAACACCGACTTAAATGCACAGGCGGTAGCGGTAGACACTTTCATGGCACAACTATTTGATGCACCATCGCAAATAATGCCACTAATATCACTGATCATATTACTGACCGCGTAGGAGATAGTTTGAAAATCTTGGGTCAATAACCAACTCATACCTGCCGCCGCCCCCATTGCTGCCGTTGACGCCGCACACAATGCAGACAATCGGGTATAACGCATATGAATTGAGATTGCGGCTAGATGGGCCAACGCTAATGCCCGGGCCAGTGTTTCATCATCTGTATTAAGATGTCGGGCAAGTGTCACTACCGGCATTGTCACGGTAATCCCCTGATTACCAGAGCCATAATTTGACATCGCGGGTAAGGGTGCGCCGCCCATACGGGCATCTGATGCCGCAGTGGTGTTGATCAACATTTGACTCAGTAAGTCAGTGCTGATAAAGCCATTTTTTCTGGCTTGCGACAACGCGCCACTCACGTTCAAACCATAGTTCTTCCTTTGCCCCTCGTCAGAAAGCGCGGTATTAATCTCAGCACTTTTCAGCATAAACATGATGTCTTTAGCGGCGACATCGGTTACAAATTTAAATGCGTCGTTAAGGGAAAATTCGGGTAGTACCCCACTATCATTGGCGGCAATTAGGTCTCGGACTAATATTTGCTTTATATTATTAATATAAACTTCAGTGACATTAGTATGGCTACCTTGAATCACTACCCGGCACTGATCACTAAGACTATATAGCGTAATATCGGGTGATGCTGCCAACTTACTGATTTAGTGTATGATGGTGTTTTTGAGGTGCTCCAGTGGCTTCTGTTTCTATCAGCTGTCCCTCCTGTTCAGCTACTGACGGGGTGGTGCGTAACGGCAAAAGCACTGCCGGACATCAGCGCTATCTCTGCTCTCACTGCCGTAAAACATGGCAACTGCAGTTCACTTACACCGCTTCTCAACCCGGTACGCACCAGAAAATCATTGATATGGCCATGAATGGCGTTGGATGCCGGGCAACCGCCCGCATTATGGGCGTTGGCCTCAACACGATTTTACGTCACTTAAAAAACTCAGGCCGCAGTCGGTAACCTCGCGCATACAGCCGGGCAGTGACGTCATCGTCTGCGCGGAAATGGACGAACAGTGGGGCTACGTCGGTGCTAAATCACGTCAGCGCTGGCTGTTTTACGCGTATGACAGGATACGGAGGACGGTTGTGGCGCACGTCTTCGGTGAACGCACTCTGGCCACACTGGAGCGTCTTCTGAGCCTGCTGTCGGCCTTTGAGGTCGTGGTATGGATGACGGATGGCTGGCCGCTGTATGAATCCCGCCTGAAGGGAAAGCTGCACGTAATCAGCAAGCGTTACACTCAGCGCATTGAGCGACATAACCTGAATCTGAGACAACATCTGGCAAGGCTGGGACGGAAGTCACTGTCGTTCTCAAAATCGGTGGAGCTGCATGACAAGGTCATCGGGCATTATCTGAACATAAAACACTATCAGTAAGTTGGAGTCATTACCTAATATCGATAAAAATAAAATCCGTAGCATCTACTGCGTTTAGACACACGTTACCTGATTCATTAAATATATAGGCTTCGGTAATTTGTGTCGCAGTAATATCTTTTAATACTTCTAAATCGGCATCCGCGTTACCACCAATAGCCCCTATTGCCGCCGCAAGAGTGACTCCGCAATAGCTTGTTCCCGGAATAGTGACTCCCATCGCATTTTTATACAGATTCTCCGATATATTCCCCGTTATTTTTAATATCGGTGCGTTGAGATATTTAGCAGCCACTGCGGCAGCATACGCAATAGCAATAGGCTCAGTACAACCTAATGAAAGTTTCACTTCCTTTTTCAACCAATCGAGTAATTGTTGATGTGTTATTTTTTGCATTTGAAGTAATTAATCAGTGATTTGGATTATTTTTATCTTAGGGTTTTACGGGGAGAAATACTTTTCCTATTTTCTTGTTGTTTTTAATGCTTGGAGAATATTGTTCTCTTTAACAAAAAAGATAACCACAGAACAATTTAAATAAAAACATATTAAAAACAATGAAATAGATAACTCAAACACCATTAATCCCTTACTCAATGAGATACTAATCACAAAACAATAAAGAGAATATTTTCCCCTTAGACGCAATTATTCGCCTTGAATCATTAAACTAGACGATAAAAAAGGCGAGTTAGCTACTGCCAACTCGCCTCAGATAAAACCAACCGGTGCTGGTTTAGATATCAACCCTGCGCAGGGGATTGCTGCATCGTCCAGTTGAGCACTTGAGTGGCTAACTGGTCACTGGCCAGGCCAAAGGCCTGAACCACCTCGTTCATCTCGTTACCTTTTATCGGTTGGCGAATGTCAAACTGGCGAGTCGCAATAATCCTACGATCTGAAATTCTTACCAGCCGAGCATCAAAACGGATCAGCACTTCGCTGCTACCAACATGGTATACCCCTTGGAACGCGGACAGATCACCACTCAACTCCACATCAGCCTGCAAGCTATCATCGTCGCTACTGACTGCACGGATTCGCCCATCGCTACGGAACGCCTGAATAAGACGATTGCGCACCAAAATCGGCGCCGAATCACTCCAACGGGAGTTTTTATAAACCGCAATCTCCTGGCCCTGAGGCTGCACCGCTATGCGTGAGCTATTAAGAAACTGGTTCGTCGCCGGTTGTGAAACCCGTAATGACCAGTTTACTGTCTGCGCGTGTGGCACACTGACTGCAGGTGGCACCGGCAGAAGATAAACTTGTGATACAGGGGCCGAAGGTAAAATGGTGCAGGCAGAGAGCAGTATCGCCCCCCCGGATATCATCAATAGCCACACGCGGCGGCCTGCATAGCGCATCACATTAAAAGAGAGCATTAAGGCGTAAACTCCTGTGTTCTTTCACGGCCGCGCAACAAGGCCGCTGGGTTTTCTTCCAAACGAGAAACGGCGGCACGTAATGTCGCTAATGTTCTGCGCAGCTCATCTACTGCCGGCCCCAGCTCATTCATCCCTTGCATCCCGTTATTGAGTGAGGTTTTATTTTCACTCACCAATTTATTGAGGATGGTACTGGTATTTTGCAACGATGCCATGGTTTTGGCGGCATCACTGACCAGTTGTTTCCCCTGCCCATCCATTAAGCCGTTAGCATTACGCAGCAGGCGATTGGTTTGAGTCAGTGTCTCATTAGCCTGTTTACTGGCCTGCGCCAACTGCTGCAACAGGGTACGGAGATCACCACGTTGATCAGCCACAGTTTGGGTGACCAGCGCGAGATTATCCAGTGTCGTTACTAGGCGCTGCTGGTTATCCGGTGCCAGCAACTGGTTCAAACGCACCAACACTTCATTCGCATTGGTCATGAAATTCTCACCGTTAGCCAGTAACTGGCTCATCGGCGAAGGGGTAGCAATAATGATAGGAACCTCGTCATCTTTGCCCTCCAGCAACGGGCTGGTCTGGCTGCCACTGCTGAATTGAATATTTGAGGTGCCGGTAATACCCGCGACGGTGAGACGAGCTTGGGTATCTTCGCGTATCGGAGTAGATGCAGAAACGCGAATACGTGCCCAAACCTTATTCGGATTGTCTCGGTCCAGGCGTAATTGCGTCACCTCACCGACTCGAATCCCGCTGTACTGAACGGTGCTACCCTGTGACAGGCCACTCACAGGCTCATTGAAAACGATATCGTACAATCTGAACTGGCGATCAGAACCGGAATTTGTCAGCCATAGGCAAAACAGCAGCGCGGCACTCACCACAATAAGAGTGAACAAACCAATAACGACATGATGAGCACGGGTTTCCATATTACAACCTCTCTCCACTGTTAATTGCCGCTGCCTGATAAGCAGCCCGGCCACGTGGGCCATGAAAATACGCCTGAATCCAGCCATCATCAGTCGCTGCAACTTTATCCAGAGTATCAACCACCAGCACTTTTTTCTGCGAAAGCACCGCCACACGATCACACAGTGTATACAGCGTATCCAGATCGTGGGTCACCAAGAATACCGTTAGATTGAGGGCATCCCGCAGGGTGCGGATCAAACTGTCAAACGCCGCCGCACCAATGGGATCAAGACCCGCAGTCGGTTCATCAAGAAACAGAATATCCGGGTCCAGTGCTAAGGCACGGGCTAGCGCAACACGCTTGACCATACCACCCGACAGAGATGCTGGATACTTACTGCCAGTGCCCGGCGGTAGCCCAGCCAGTGCCAGTTTAACCTGAGCCAATCGCTCAGCCTCAGACCGGGGTAATCCGGCGTTTTCTATTAATGGTAATGCCACGTTCTCGGTCACGGTTAGAGAACTGAACAGTGCGCCTCGTTGAAATAATACGCCGAATCGGCGCTCGACCATGGCGCGGGATTGACCTGACAGTGCCATTAAATCCTTGCCAAAAACATGAATTTTCCCGTCAGTCGGACGACGTAACCCAACAATACTGCGTAACAGAACAGATTTACCGGTACCCGAGCCACCAACCACGCCAAGAACTTCGCCGCGCTTAACATCAAGATTCAACCCTTGATGCACGCACTGTACGCCAAAGCAGTTAACCAGATCGCGAATTTGAATGATTGCATCTTGCGTCATTTGGCTCACCACCCCATTTCCATGAAAAATAGCGCTGCCACGGCATCAAGCAAAATCACCACAAAGATCGAATGCACCACACTGGTGGTGGTATGAACCCCGACTGATTCAGCACTACCGGTTACTTTGAACCCCTCCAGACAGCCAATAATAGCAATCAGGAAAGCAAAAATAGGGGCTTTACTTATTCCCACCAGAAAATGCTGCAACCCATTACTGTTTTGCATAATCGACAAAAACATAGTGGGAGAGATATCCAGTGTTAAGGCACACACCACCATGCCACCGAAAATACCGCAAACCATGCCAATAAAGGTTAGCATCGGCAGAGAGATCAATAGTGCCAAGACGCGCGGTAGCACCAACAGTTCGACCGGATTCAAGCCCAGTGTTTGGATAGCATCAATCTCTTCATTGGCTTTCATCAAGCCAATTTCAGCGGTAAAAGCACTGGCTGTTCGCCCTGCCATCAGGATCGCGGTAAGCAGTACCGCAAATTCACGTAGAAAAGAAAATACCACCAAATCGACGGTAAAAATGCCCGCGCCGAAAGTAGTGAGTACGGTTGCACCGAGAAAGGCGATAACTGCCCCCACCAAAAAGGTGAGCAACATAATGATCGGCACAGCATTGAGGCCAATCTGTTGAATATTGGCAATTAATGAGGTAATGCGCCAGCGGGAGGGGCGAAAAAGTGTTCCCAGCAAGGTTTCCAGCGCCAGACCAATAAAGCCCAATAGTGACTTAATATCTTGCCATAAGTTATCTACCGAACGGCCGGTATTAGCCAGCATCTCAAGCCAAAACCGTGTGGGTTTTTCAGACAACTCAGGGGTTAAGTCAGGCAATACATGGCTTACCGTTTCAAGTAATATCCTCCGCTCTTCTGGCAATTTAGGCGCAAGTTCGCGTAAATTTGCTACACGGTCCTCACCCAGAAGCAGAGCTAACAACGTTGCACCGGCGGTATCTAACGCCCCCAGTTGGTTGAGATCAAATACCCCCCCACTGGGCATATTAGCGCGCAATTGCGCAACGCGCGGCTCCAAAACGCAGTAATGCGCCAACACCCAGTCCCCCCGGATATAAACTCTGGGGGGCTGAGCCGCGCTATCGAGATCAAGTTGTGCGGGGGACGTTTGCTCAGTCATTGCTCAGACCTTACCTATTTCAAACTCTAATGTTTCAAACCCTAAATAGGTATATCACACAGTTAAGTAAGAGTAATGACTGTTTAATTAATGAAGTGTTAACCACACCCTAATCAGTGAGGTGTGGCACGCTGTTTGCCCAATTGCCGTATTTTCCTCTCTGGCAGGGTAAACCAAACGACTACCGCCAGCAGAATTAACAGTACGCTGGCAGTACCTAATACCAGACTATGTGAGGCAGAAAAGGCCAGTTTGGCGCTGCTCAGTAGATGCTCGTCCCCACCAAGGCTATTGACCACCTGAATGGTTTCACTGATAGAAGCACTGGCCTGTGTAACCAGATCAGCGGGTAAATCTGCCGGCACTGTTGCAAATAGTCGGTGGTGATAAACTTATCATCCCCTTTTGCTGATGGAGCTGCACATGAACCCATTCAAAGGCCGGCATTTTCAGCGTGACATCATTCTGTGGGCCGTACGCTGGTACTGCAAATACGGCATCAGTTACCGTGAGCTGCAGGAGATGCTGGCTGAACGCGGAGTGAATGTCGATCACTCCACGATTTACCGCTGGGTTCAGCGTTATGCGCCTGAAATGGAAAAACGGCTGCGCTGGTACTGGCGTAACCCTTCCGATCTTTGCCCGTGGCACATGGATGAAACCTACGTGAAGGTCAATGGCCGCTGGGCGTATCTGTACCGGGCCGTCGACAGCCGGGGCCGCACTGTCGATTTTTATCTCTCCTCCCGTCGTAACAGCAAAGCTGCATACCGGTTTCTGGGTAAAATCCTCAACAACGTGAAGAAGTGGCAGATCCCGCGATTCATCAACACGGATAAAGCGCCCGCCTATGGTCGCGCGCTTGCTCTGCTCAAACGCGAAGGCCGGTGCCTGTCTGACGTTGAACACCGACAGATTAAGTACCGGAACAACGTGATTGAATGCGATCATGGCAAACTGAAACGGATAATCGGCGCCACGCTGGGATTTAAATCCATGAAGACGGCTTACGCCACCATCAAAGGTATTGAGGTGATGCGTGCACTACGCAAAGGCCAGGCCTCAGCATTTTATTATGGTGATCCCCTGGGCGAAATGCGCCTGGTAAGCAGAGTTTTTGAAATGTAAGGCCTTTGAATAAGACAAAAGGCTGCCTCATCGCTAACTTTGCAACAGTGCCTTCCTGAATACTCCAAGCTCATTAATCAAGGTATCGTGCCTGAAAAACTAAGTACGGGGGCTATTCACTTCCACGAAACGGCAAAGAGCGACATTGCTCAAGCCTGTTGTGAGTTGTATCAGCAATCACCTGAAAATAGTCGCGTCATGGCACCGACCAAGTGACCTGCCCCCACGATTAGATACAACACTCAGTTAGTAACGTCGGAATCTTCATTCTCAGAATGACCCTTTCTCCAGCCCGCTGCAAATTCAGACGGTGTCTGATAATTCAGCGTGGAGTGCGGGCGGCATTCGTTATAATCCTGCCGCCAGTCATTAATAATTTTCCTGGCATGAACGATATCGCTGAACCAGTGCTCATTCAAACATTCATCGCGAAATCGTCCGTTAAAGCTCTCAATAAATCCGTTCTGCGTTGGCTTGCCCGGCTGGATTAAGCGCAACTCAACACCATGCTCAAAGGCCCATTGATCCAGTGCACGGCAAGTGAACTCCGGCCCCTGGTCAGTTCTTATCGTCGCCGGATAGCCTCGAAACAGTGCAATGCTGTCCAGAATACGCGTGACCTGAACGCCTGAAATCCCAAAGGCAACAGTGACCGTCAGGCATTCCTTTGTGAAATCATCGACGCAGGTAAGACACTTGATCCTGCGACCGGTGGAAAGTGCGTCCATGACGAAATCCATCGACCAGGTCAGATTGGGCGCCGCCGGACGGAGCAGCGGCAGACGTTCTGTTGCCAGCCCTTTACGACGTCTTCTGCGTTTTACGCTCAGGCCACTGAGGTGATAAAGCCGGTACACGCGCTTATGATTAACATGAAGCCCTTCACGGCGCAGCAACTGCCAAATACGACGGTAGCCAAAACGCCTGCGCTCCAGTGCCAGCTCAGTGATGCGCCCTGATAAATGCGCATCAGCAGCCGGACGGTGAGCCTCATAGCGGCAGGTCGACAGGGATAAACCTGTAAGCCTGCAGGCACGACGTTGCGACAGACCGGTCGCATCACACATCAACATCACGGCTTCCCGCTTCTGGTCTGTCGTCAGTACTTTCGCCCAAGAGCCACCTGAAGCGCCTCTTTATCCAGCATGGCTTCGGCAAGCAGCTTCTTGAGTCTGGCGTTCTCTTCCTCAAGCGACTTCAGGCGCTTAACTTCAGGCACCTCCATACCGCCATACTTCTTACGCCAGGTGTAAAACGTGGCATCGGAAATGGCATGCTTGCGGCAGAGTTCACGGGCGGGTACCCCAGCTTCGGCTTCGGCTTCGCGGAGAATACTGATGATCTGTTCGTCGGAAAAACGCTTCTTCATGGGGATGTCCTCATGTGGCTTATGAAGACATTACTAACATCGGGGTGTACTAATCAACGGGGAGCAGGTCACTATTGCCTTCTTTTATGAATTTTACTCAGAAGAAGTTAACCTTTAATCCACGCTAAATCAATTGCTTCCAAGCGTACATCATTTCGCTAAGTAAGCGCTCTAGCGGTTTCGCGCCCGCAAGACCGTGGTTAAAAACTTAATAAGAAATACTAAACGTTAAATCAGCTTATACTGTTGATGGATAGTGCAGGTGTTTGGGAGATTTATTCGTGGATTAACTAAAACCTGCAATTCAGTAACAGCCAAAGTCAATGTCCGTTTTTGGCACAAAGCCGAGATCCGACGAAGTGGTACTTTCCGTGAAAGTTGTGGTGCGATTAATTTGCAACACGTGGTAAGGAGCGGTTGCAATGTGGTGGTAAATTAAGTGCAATTAATCAAGAAGGTGAATCAATGAGTGAACAACTGAACTGTCAAAGCCGCATGGATGCGGCGACAACTCTGTACTTGCCGCAAATAACTATCCCCGTCCTGCTAAACCAATGACGTAACTCCTATCTCTCCCGACTTGTTGGAACAAGTCGCACTCACAAGGTGCAATTAAACACTGAACAAAAATTCATGGATGAATGGTTACCGCCGAAGGACTCGGCGCAAATAAAAAACGTACATACCATTATACACAGTATGTACGTTTGAAATGAAAGCCGCTGACGTTATATGTAAAGCCCTGTCACTCACTCACACGCGAATAGACACTGTTTTTACTATATACTCCGCAGGGGCGTTTTATTTTATTTCGACAGATATTTAATATTAGACTCTATCAAATAAGTAAGCCTACGGCCATTTCTAACCGTCAGCAGTATAATCACCACAAAAATTACGGCAAGTATAAAAAATATTAGAGCAGTACTTTTTATAATATATTTAATATAATTGGATTTAAGATCATTTCCCGACTTCCAAGCAGAAAGAGGATTTGAAGCAAGCGCACCAGACTTGTAACCAATGTCATAAATATGGTAATCAATAGCTTTATAAAGTTGTGAATCAAACAGTGTGTTTTTGTCTTTGACACTATCCTCTTTATATTCAGGCATTAACAAAACCAAGTTTCCAAGATGATTTTTATAATTGCTATCAGATACTTTTTCAGCAGTAATTATTACACCTCTGAGTAACAGGCCATCGATATCTCCCAGTTTTTTTGCAGTAGCTGGTTTAGGATCTGCAAGTGCTTTTTCAACTGACTTTCTTAGTAAACTCCCTCTGTCTCCATAGATTTCATACAAAGAGTCCAAGTCTCCAGTTTTCATAGCAGTACTTATTTTGTCGGTATTGTATTTATAATTATGAGGCTCATCACCAAATGCAGCAATAAATAAATTAAACCCTACAAACAATACTATGCAACTTGTCATTATCTCAAGTTGTAAACCATTCCCATTAATAATTGCCCCTAGTATTACAATCAATATACATACACCCACACCAACTCTTCCATATATGGAAATAAATGATCCTATCGTATCAAAAGCATTTTCAGGAACTAACTCATTGGAGCGTAGAATGTTGAATATATCGTCAGAAACCTGTTTGACTTGCTCATCTACTGGCATGTCTGATGGAATACAAAACCATAATATTAGAAATATAATAGCGAAGATTAGAGATATAGCTAAGGTAAAATATATAGCTCTATCACGCTTCCGTCTAATAGCATTCTCAACATCATCATATGGATTACTTTGTCTGATTCTAGCCATAGCACATCCTCTAAATTTAACTATTATTTGGAAGACAGTTCTTTTGCTACCATAAAACGCTTCTCCTTCCATTGCGCTGCGCGAGCTTCAAGCTGGGTATGTTGCGTCTTGGCTCGGTCGTGGATTTTTTTAATTTCTCGACCGGCCTCATTGATCTGGTTTGATATGTAATCAATTGTCTCAACATCATATACAGTACGATTAGCTGTTTTGGCTACACGAATACTGCTCTCTTTTACTAACAAAGCTTGACGTCTGGCTTGTTGATTTACAGAATCACCAATTGCCTGAATCAGTAATGAGCTTTTATCACTCCTTTCGGCCTGGTCAATAATAAGATGGCTGCGTTTAGAAGATGGTATCGTTACTTTAATAATAGTTTCAAACTGGTCTACCATCGAGAGGTTATTGAACTTCATCATTTTCATCATCTTTAGGTCTTCAAATGCCTTTTGTTGTTCCGTGATCATGTCATTTCGACGTTTTGTTATGAGGGCGATTTGATGTTCAATATTCATTGCTTCCATGCTCAGCATGGTATTATCAGGCTGATTTTTTAGTTCCTTACGAATAGAAGCCTGAACTGTTTGTAACTTCTCCAGAATGTAATAGGCAGCTACAATGTTAACCCCTGTATTTTTTACACTAGTTAAAGCTTGGTCATACATTCCATCAATATTTTTATTCATTTCAAACAACCCCTCCGATATGCTTTCGATATCCGAGGTTAAAATATCGATTTGTCCTTTAACTAAATCAAATCTTGACATTGCACTAAAATGAAGACCGATGGCTTTCATTATGAAAGGCCCAACATACGGTATCCGTGACAGTTTCTTTTGAAGATAACTTGGTTCGACTGCATTACTGACTTCACGAGCCAGTGCAACAATCTCATTCAGAGTCTCTCCCTTCTTGCCCTGAGATGATGAGCTGACGCTGAGAAGGAGGTTATCAAGATAATTAATATCAGTAGTGTCCTCCAATCGTCCAAAGTTATGCGCGGCATCAATATCACCAATCTGGAAAGATCTGACTGCATCTTTTATTGATGATTCCATACTTACATCAACAGCATATTTATCAAATTCCTTAGCCACTTTGACATCTAATATATCAATACTATTTATGATCTTCATGTTATCTCACCTTATGTTCTTATTTAATTTATTGACCAGCTTCTTGAATTTTTCATGAGCCACTTCATCAATACCACTACAAACACCACTGGCGTTGATGTTCTTAGCCTGCCCTTCCCACATAGGTAATAAATTATCTTTAATATCTCGAAGGCTATCTTTTACATCGACAGCTGTTTCATAGCTCATTTGTGCTTGAACCTGACTTAGTTTTAAACCAACAAGAACTCCCTGAAAGTTATTAACTCTTATCCGTAGCCTGTTAATTGCCATATATTCATTGCTTGTGACACTATAGTCACACTCGTTCTTATTTTTCAGATATGACTCAACAACATCTATGAAAACCTCTAGCTGATGAATATCTTGCGCATAGATTGCCTCCAAACCCTTCGTGATTTCAGCATGAGCGGTTAGCATTTTGAAATGATCAGGTATCCGTTCGCATAGTTTCATAACTACTTTGTTATAAATATCTAGCTGGGCTTTCCGTAAGATTTCGGAACCTGTTAAATGATCGAACATCCGACGAAAAAGATTCTTTTTTCCCTTTGAGAAATTGACTTCCGCTTTTGTCATTGCGTCTATGAGATGGTAAATTTCATCTAAGAGCGACTTTTCAATATCACTCATCTTAACTGCTTCATCAATTGACATTTCATGCCCATTGATGTTGAGGACACATTTTTGATTTGAAATAAGCTCTGGCCCAAATCTATCGTAACTTAATGGGTCTTTAACAAAGGCTTCAACCATCTTAGTGGCATCACTGCTCATTTCAATTCTCCACAAATTTCGATAGAAAAAATTTACCATGTTCTCTTAAACTATCGAAATTCCTGACCATATAATGTCCGTTTTTCGGGGTCGTTTTGCGTTCAAAAAAAGTCGGAGAAAATTTGTCTGTCTATAAGATGGTGTAAACAAGTATAACTATGGTGGATTTCATGGTTAAATTTATACCCATTATGGTGGTAGCGGGCAGAACGCAGGCCAACTCTATTGCCAGGTTTCTACTGGATTCAGTGCTGGTGTGGTCATTATTGTGCTGGCTCAATACAATTATTCCATTCTATGTGCCGTTGGTAATAACCATTACAACATGCACAATTTATGCACGAGTTGGTTATAAAGTATTTTTCAAGCCGTTAACCTTCATGAAAACTAGAAGTTTTTATGTCGATGCTGAAAAACCAACAGTTCAACTCAATTACACATTAGCTGGTGGGCAGGCGAACCAATTTTTCACTTTAGCCCAAAAAACCACCAGCATCCATTTTGTTTACCTTTTCACCTGTCTCGTATACCTGTTTTTGGGTAAATCGCTCTCTAATTACGCAAAAAATATTAAGCGTGGTATATAACTCCATGAAACCGTTAATTATTGTTTTTATCATCTCTGCACTTTACCTCTCTTATCAGCTGATAAGGTCTCGTCGTCCAAAACATTGGTTGATAGTTTCCTCCTCATTGTCGCTTGCGGTTATTGTGTCCTTTCAGTTTCTCGGCGGTGTATTCCTGATCCCGACAGAATCCATGTACCCAACTATAAAACCTGGAGACTTGGTTATCGCTCAGCGTGTAGGTGGTTTATTCGATCATCGCGCTATTAGGCGTGGGGACGTACTCGTTTTTAACGCCCCTTCTGTTCCCGGCGTTTACTATGTCAAACGCGTATTAGGTATTCCTGGCGATACCGTCACATACAACGAAGAGAAAATCTTCTCGATAAACGGTAAACAAAACGGAAACCAGATTAAAAAAGATGGTTTTACTACTCAATACCAGGCAGATACCGACACTGCCGGTCAAAGTTATATCTTCCAGACAGATAACCGTATCGGCTACGTGAAAACGGGTAAGAAATGGATCATTCCCGAAGGATACTACTTTATGGCCGGTGATAACCGAGACCATTCGCTTGATTCCCGTTACTGGGACAATCCCCCTGGCACACCTAGGAACCTCAGAGGTCTCATTCCCCATGATAGTCTCGTAGGGCGAGTAAATTTCAGGATCGTCAATTTAGGCTTTCTGGCGCGTGGGGATTCAGGTGACCGTTCCATTAAACAACGACAGCAGCCGCATCAAAGGTAATCAGTCATGATGATCGAAACCTTTTACAAAACCAATAATGTGGAGGTCAGAAGCACTTACGAGGAGGTACTATCTGCCTACCAATTGTGGTTCAGGTTAACAAACCAGCTCTGTAACGATGAAGGATTCGAAGGTTTTACTGCTCATGATTTTTGTGTGCCTGATTTGTTTCTGCGATCAGTCGAATGCCATATCCAACGTGTGTCTGGTTTCCGTCAATTCAAAGAGCAATGCTTAATTAGCCCCGACAATACTATTCCTTTTGCCCTAAGAACAGACCATGAACATGGCTCTGCGCTATTCAATAGGTTTAATGATATATCGAAGTCTGCACTGACATCGCTGGGTATCGATCCAATACGCTTTGGTAACCCACCATTTGGTTTTGCGAAGGCTGTATTTTCGATTCTGAAAATTCACCATGAAGCAAAATTAAATGGATTAGTTGGGTACAGCCAGTTGTGGGCACTTGAAAACCAGTTCGACGAAATCCTGTTTGTTTGTTCTCTACCCGTAGCAGGCTGCGGGAGAATTCCATTTTATGAGGCTCCAGCCATCCCTCCTTACTGGATACCCATCACGGGAACTGAAGCCATCGACCTCTTTAATACCCACAACACCAAAATGAGGAAGAGAGAATGAAATCTATCACGACTGTTCTTTTATGCTTCCTTATCCTGGGTTGTGGAAGTCGGGATAAATTACCAATTCCCGCAACCAAGGCAATAAACGCGCTTCCAGATGCGATGGCAACCCTTTCTAATGCTGGTCTCTGGAATGAAAATGAACTTTCTGGCGCTGAATTCCTTGAAAACAGTGACAGAAGTATGATAGTTGCGAACTTAACGAGCGTTCCATGCAGAATGGTGTTCAGTTACGTCAAGACTTCAAATCATCCTTATTGGATGCCGAGCCAAATTGCTTGTGAGGGAGATGAGAATGATTAACTAGATACACTGATATGCTTCGTCAATCGCTACACGGTGGTATTCTGTTATACAGGCCTGTAAAGTGTATGAGGAAACCATGAACTCTCTACTCCAGCGTGTTGTGATTTACGCCATTGTGATTCTGATATGTAGCGTTTATTGCGTTCTGTACTTTGTGCCGCTCACTTCCATAAAGACGATCAACGCCATAGGCATTGCAAACTTAGTGGTACTGGCGTTACTCACATGGTTGTTAGTAAGACCACGGTTGTTCCAATTGTGGGGTGGGTATCTTGTACTGTCAGCAATTTATTTAGGTGCGATTTACCCTGATTTTCCATATGTTGAAGAAATCATCGTTTATACATTTGCCCTGATTTGTTTATCAGTCATGTTTTACGATGTATTCATTGATAACTGTAATGGGATACTGAGGCGCACCTTTCTTAGAATTAATTCTGAATGAATGGTGACCATATGGTTTTTAGAAAATTGGCAGCAAAAGGAATGTCCCGATGCGCCAAATTCCAGTGGTGCTTTTTCCTGCTAGCGTCATTAGCTTTATTCTTTCTACATGATGGCCCGTTGGTCATTGCGGGCCTCTTTATTACACAATTGTCTCTCCAGATGTCGATGACCCGTACAGGAAAGGAAGTCTTCGGCGTTATTTTTAATATCCAGTCATGGAGAAACAGTGGTGCTAGCCAGCAAACCTATTTTTTCCGGTGGTATATCGGCTTCCCGATTTCCTGCTTGCTATATATTCTTTCTCTTACTAATTATGTGTACGTTCCAGGCGATTTGTATTATCAGTTTATTGCAAGCAGTACTGATGACCTAGCACTCGTAATGAATCGTTTTGCTGTAGGCGTGAGTAACATACTCCCTGAAATCCTTCGAGGCGCATCTCTAACCCTTTCGATGATGATGTTTGTCGCAACATTGCTAAAAAATGTACAACTTGCTGAAGTACGTCGAATTTACTCCTCCATTCAGGATGGAAATGATTCCCAGAAAATTCTCTCGAATATGACATGGGAGCAATTCGAAAAGATTATAAGACTGCATTTCGAACTCAATGGCTACAAAGCAACTCTGACTAATACAGGAGCTGACGGCGGAGTCGACATTCTGCTGCAAAAAGATGGTCGCCGCGAAATGGTACAGTGCAAATTATGGAAAACCAGCAAAGTAGGAGTCTCGGTAGTCCGCGAAATTTACGGTGTAGTGCAAGCCAATGCATATGAGCGGGGTTATATCATCACCTCTGGGTTCTTTACTCAGGATGCATGGGAATTCGCTCTTAGCGCAAATGTTAAAGGAACATTATCGCTTATCGATGGTTCCAGACTTCTGAAAATAATCAAGGATAAAGAAATCCCCCCGCCTGCCACTGAGATAATAAATGTTGGTCCAGGTGAGAATCAAATATACGATCTTAATGTCATACCTAGCTGTCCCCGTTGCCATAGCAAAATGGTTAGAAGAATGTCGAATGGAAATTATTTCTATGGTTGCTCGGCTTACCCAATTTGTAAAGGAACCCGTAACCTCTAGAAATCTATTTTCAAGAAAACCATCTCATTTTGCGGTCGTTTTCAGGCCGCAAAATTTCGAGAGCTACCTCCCTCAAGATATAATCCGTTTATTATCGCGAGAGCATATTTTCCTAATCAATTCCGGGGCAACCATCTCACGCGATTATGGGGCTTTCCATATCATGCTCACTTTCATATACACCGTGAGTTGGGGCTTCGGCCAGAACGAATAGTGATCAACGAGGTTTTCAATGACGAGTGAAAAACGTGGCACAAGTGCTGAATACGGCCAGGAGAAATTACGCGAACGCGCAGCGCAGAATGCTGGAGATGAAACCCCCAGTGTTAAGGCGCGATTTTCTAAAAAAACCTTGAGTATCCTGGTTGCCGGTATCTTTGCGGTAAGCACATTAGGCGCATTTATTTTAATGAATGGTAAACCAGACAAAGAACCGAACCTATCTATCGTCGAAGTTGCAAAGAGTGGGATCAGCGTTAACCCGGATATTGCAAAACAACATGGTATCGATGTGGATGACGATGACCTTGATACCGATGAGGCTGGGCCTCAGCCAACACTGACACTTCCTATCACAAATAATGAACAGGAACCCGCATCAGCGCCCCCTGATGATGATAAAAGTGAACCTACTGTCACAAAGCAAGATAGCGCCGGTGTTTCCCCTGCATCGTCTGATAATCTTGGCGATCAGATGCTAAAAATGGCCACAACCACGCCACCAGCTAACCCGGATGCAAATTCACCAGTTGTATCTAAGTCAGATCCTGCTACGCAGTCATTGGTTGACTCAATTAAGGCTGAACCTGGGTTTACTGACGGTAGCGAGGTTTCACAAAACGCAGAGCAACCTGGAACGGTTGAGATAACTCCTGCACAGGAAATCGCTAAAAAAGCACTATCTGGGGCCACTAGTGAAGCCCCGGCTTCAGCTCCAGTTACAGCAGAACCAAATCAACACGCTGCGGCGCAGACCAACCCGGTTCAAACACCGCCATCACCTACCACACGTGATATTGCAGGTGTTGAAAACATCACTAAAGATACCTCTGGCCATCAAATTGACCCAGCTGAGTTCGGTTATACGGAACCCACTAAAACTACTGCTACGTCAGACTATAAAGCAGCATCAGAAGGCTATACAGCCCAACAGTTTGTTGTTCAGGAGAAGAATGCGCTTACTGGCGCTGACCTGGACTATAGTGGGCACTTTAAAACTGTTGAATACAATTCGCAGGGACAAAATACGGTATTCGTTTATTCAACCTTTTCATCAAAAGTATTCTTGTTACCATCGAAAGGTAAGGTCAACGTATACCTTTCTGATGAAAAAGGTTGGTCAGTCTCACTCCTCCCAGGAAATATCCTGCGGGTACAGCGTTCTGAAAACAAGGGGGCATGGTCGCAGGCAACCGACCTCTTTGTACTCAATGGCGAAAACTCCTACTCGTTGATTCTTCAGGCTGTTGGCGATCCTGATAAACGAACCGATTCCCTCAAATTCACAAAAAAGGAACTTTCTAAGCAAACGGACAAGTTGGCCAAAAAATCCAAAGCCTGACTGTTGAATTGAAAATACGAGCGCATCTTTGGTGCGCTTTTTTTTCGGGAGAAGTTACATGACAGATTCATGCATCGACGGCTTAAGGCTGGTTTCGACCAGTTACCACATTGGTTTACCCTGGATTGAATGGTCAGAGGCGAGATCCTACATCGTATGCCGAGCACTGGTAGATCAGGGAGTAATTGCCGGAACTGCTACTATAGGAACACGTCGAAAAAAGGTCAAAGAACGCATCAATCCAGGAGATCGTGGGTTATACCAAGTCACTGAAACTCAGTACGGATGGATAGCACTTAAGGGTGGTGGCGTGATCGATCCCTGCGGCTTTCTTGGTAACTCTTTTTCCGGCCCGGAACCCCAGTTTTGTATCCTTGAGAATGATGAGTGCTATATCAGGGGTATAAATCCTGTTCAGTGCCCGAGAACTCACTTACCTGAACATCTTGTAAGTGATGAGTTATTCCCGCTAACACGCGGTGTTATGCGCGATACATGCAGCCGTCTGCTGGGTTACAGGTTGCATATACAGGGATTGACTATGTCAGAGGCAGCATACCTTCTGTCGAGACCGCTTACCGATTTTGACCGGTACAGCCGCCTGGTATATGAATACTTTATTAAAATGGGACTAAGCAGCATTATGCCATTAAGCAACATCAAAATGCTGCATCCGAATTTAGCCCGTAAAGGTTGGCGTTCATTTTATAACGACCTGGATATGGACGAACTTGAAGCGTTTCTTAAATGATAAAATCAGGGTTCATCCCGAACCCTGATTAAAATTCAATAATTAGGTATGTAATCCACACCACCAGTCCAACGAGATTCCCAGTGGGCCAGATACAGCGCTGTAACATCTGGTGCGTTATAAAGTACAAGGCTATTTTCACTATTTTTATTGAAAGCCGAACTTGAGTAATTATAACTACCGGTTTCAACAGATATCCTATCAACACACAAATACTTATCATGGTGCAGAAGAAATTGATCATTCGTCCGTAACGGAATGCCCGCGTTAACTACTGTATTCATAGTCGAGACTGCATATCGGTTATTATTTTGCCCTTTGTCAACTACGATCCTGACATCTACTCCCCTTCGGTGAGCATTAATTAATGCTTTCGCAATTACGGGTGACGTAAAAGAGTATGCCGCCATACGGATTTCCTGCTGAGCTGAATTGATCAGATCCAGTATTGCTTTCTGTGCAGACCCTTCAGGTGAAAATCCGACAACGACTCTAACGCCACCAGCCGGTAGCATTACTTCTGTTGGATTATCAGCCTGTGCAAAAGTAGAAAAAAATAATAATCCCAACGATGTCAACGTACTGACCAACACCTCTGATTTCAACATATCCACCTCGTTTAAATGTGACACTAGTAAAGTTGGCTTTCATACTCAAAAAGAAGTTTTCATCCAGATTTTCATATATGTTAATAGACACGGATAAATGTCACCTTATATCACACATTGCTATTGTATAACGCCCTGCTTTAACAATGAAATCAAACAAAACAAATTTTATATTAATAAAGTTCCCGGCTCAAACTCGTTAAATAGCTGGAGAACATCCAAAGATCGAAATTATTAAAACTCGTTATTAAGGATGTTTAAATGAACGCTATCAAATTTGAGAAGTTTAAAACCCCGCTGGTGATCACCGGCATTCTGATTCTTGCCATTGTTACCGCTCACGCTTCTGGTTCAACCCAGGCAGGTTTTGACGATGTATGGCTCAAAATCTCTGATTACATGCAGGGTTCTCTGGGTAAGGTGCTGATCGGTCTTATCGTTCTGGTTGGTCTCGCAGCTGCTGTTGTACGTCAGAGTCTGATGTCACTGGCGGTTGCTGTTGGTGGTGCGATCTCCCTGTACTACTCACCGGACATTATCAATGGCATGATGGCCGCATCCCACGCAGTGCAAACCACTTTACCGGCATTCATGTAACCATCATGGATGTAAAAAAAACCGGCTCTGGCCGGTTTTTTTACATCTTCATATTTTATTTCCCGCCCATAGAAAATTCCATAATCCGATGTAAAGAACTATCCAGACCGCAACGATAACCCGGAACCGACGTTGGTAAGCACTGCGTGTTTTGTGTTTAAACATTCGTTGAGCAATGAAACAACCTGGCCACCCGCCCAGCACAATGAGCGCATCCAGCGTCAGTTCATCCACACGGTACTCGCCAGCAGTCGCGGCCTTTTTATCTTTGTAATAGATGTAAATCGAAATCAGACTCCAGATTGACATCCAGACAAAGGACGATAAATAAAACATAGATTACCTCCTGTTGAGGGCCGCAGTAATAGTTTGATGGTACTATCTTATTGTATTACTCATGAACAGATAAATTTGTATTCTTAAAAATGGGTACAATTTGCCCCCATTTTTAAATCATTCGCGCCGTGTCAAAAGGTACTATGAAACGATATCTAACATAAAGGTAATTCTGATGCCGGTAACTGATGAACAGAACGTGATCATAGGTTTCAAACCTACACCTGGCAGTATTGTTTCAGTACAGGCATACGCGGGGTCTGGTAAGACCTTTACACTAAAAGAATTCGCGGATGCAAACCCCTCACTCAAAATTCTCTATATCGTTTTTAATAAAGCTATTAAAGATGATGCAAAAAAGAAATTCCCAAAAAACGTCGAGTGTAAAACATCTCATGGTTTGGCCGTGACCCGGTACAAACACTTTGCTCATAAATACAGACAGTTTATATCCGTGAGCGAATACCGCGCAATGATGGGTGAAGATGACTGGAGAGTGGTTAAGCTTGCAATAAATGGGCTTACCCATTTCATGAATTCAGATGAACACGAAATTACTACTGAACACGTACTTAAAGACTTAAGTAAAACCGATAAAATATCTCAAAGCAGGTTGGATCAAGCGCTACGTGCAGCAAAACGTACATGGCAAATGCAATCTGACCCACTCAACGATGCCTATTGCTCACCGAATACCATCCTCAAGTTGTTCCAGTTATCGAACCCAGCCCTAGACCAGTTCTACAATGTCATTCTCTTCGACGAATCGCAGGACGCAAATCCGGTAACGATCGATATCGTTCTTAGAAACAACTGCTGCAAAGTTTTTGTCGGCGACCAGCACCAAGTGATAAACCGCTGGCGCGGTGCGGAAAACGCCCTTGAGATTGTTGAAGACCACGGGGCTCAGGTTATGCGCCTGACTAAGTCATTCCGGTTTGGGCCTCTTGTTGCAGCACTGGCCAACGTTGTGCTGTCAATGAAGGGTGAAACGTTCCCCTTGGTAGGCCTGGGTAGTCTTGATGCTATCGTTGAGCCATCGGCGATACAGGATCAAAACTTTTACGCCATCATCAGCCGCACCTACATGGGAGTCATACAATCTGCCTACGAGTCGATTATGTGGGGCAAACGGGTGATGTGGAATGGAGGTATTTCAAAATACCGTCTCGACGAGCTCCTTGATTTACATGCGCTAAAAACAGGTAACATTGCTGCTATTAAAAATAACCGTATCACTACGGAATACGGGAACTGGGCAAATTTTTTAGAGATCGCAGAAACCACCAAGGACGTGGACATGGTGCGGGCGATTAAGTTAATGGAAGTCTATGCTGATATCCCCGGGATGGTTGAGACCATGAGGATGAATGAAGCCAGAACAGAAAAGGAAGCTGATTTAATTGTTACCACAGCCCATACCTCGAAGGGAAAGGAATTTGACCATGTCATCATCAATGACGACTTCCCATCCATTATAGAAGCCGTTGTGATGAAGAAGCCACGGGAAGTAATTATTGACGAACTTAATCTGCTGTACGTAACTATTACCAGAACCAAGAAATCTGTAAACATCAATACTTCGTTAATGGAGCTATTAGAAGAATACCGAAGTCGTATTGAGCGAAATGTTTCAGTAGTGATAATCTGACAAAAAAAGCCCTGGTTAATTCAGGGCTCTTTTTTATTTCTATTTATCTTGTTGAGCTGGTGAGGCTTCGCCTGATGTGTCTCTCTGAGAATCGACAACCATAGACTGGATCACTTCAACGAATTTTGAGAAGGGCTGTGCGCCTACAACAGAGACTTCTTTACCGGTGACATTATCACGCACAATCGTGGTTGGTGTACCATCAACACCGGCAGCTGAACCGGCCTCCATATCCTGCTTAATGCGCTTAATCACTTCAGTACTGCCCATACAGGTATCAAATTTCGCCTGGTCTACCTCAAACAGTGCTGGGATGCTGTCCGCATCCTTAAAACCTTTACCGTTTGTTTCAGTATGGTTAAACCAATAATCAGTAACGGCCCAGAAAGCACTCGGCCCTTTCTGCTCCGCAATACACTCAGCAACAGCTGCGCCCTTCGATGCGACCGGCTCATGGAATGACATAGGGTAATGACGCCATTCCCAGTTAACAGCCCCGGCTGTCGCGGTATCAACGATATACTTCGGCGTTTCTTTGAAGCGTTTGCAGAATGGACACTCCAGATCTTCATAGTTGATCAACGAAAACCGAGCGCCAGGCTCGCCATAGATATAACGGCCATCAGTATTTTTATTTGCTTTGTCCCAGCCTTTATAGAGTGCCTTTCGTTCTTCCGCGAGCTTTTGGTCGGCGATAGACTTAAGAGCACCCTTTACTTCGTCCTGAATATTTCCGTTCACTCCCTGTTGAACTGCGGGGTTCTTGGCCAGCGATGTACTAATTTTATCCAGCAGTTGATTGGTCATCACCTGGGTTTTGTACGAGATAAAACTAATTACCATCAACCAAACCATTCCGATTACAACAACGATTCCCCCGGCCCAGGCAAAAATTGTTTTATTTCCAGAACTGCACTTTTCATTTCTTTGCTTATCCATTGTACCCTCGCATTTTGATGGATTAGGACTTAGGTTGTTGGTTATCGATCTGCATCTGAATTCGATATTTCCGCAGCTCTTCCGGTTCACCACTGGAAAGCACATTTAATTCGTGGGCACTTAACCGATAGCCAGGTGTTGAGCAGTATTTATCTTTGATACGGAGGTATTCAGCCCTACTGGCGTTCTGTGTGTTATTAGGAAGGAGAAAGGTATTTTCCCCGCAAAATGCTGGGGTCTGTGTGAACGTGCCACGCGGCCCATTGGCATACTTTGTGTTTGCCACTGAAGTGAGCAAGACCTGGGTGTAATTGTCATGTGCCACATATCGCTTCCCGGATGGATCATTGATGGCATACGGACTCACGAGCGTATGCTCATACCCAGGGTAACGTATAGCCGCGCCACCGCGTTCTGTACCACGCCAGGATTCGGAGTACTGATACTGGTAGGGGTACTCGGCCCTGGCGGGGAGATTGCGCGTTTCGTCGAGGTAAGTACGTTGTGGCTTACCTGTCCCACTGCAACCGCTGGTGATTACGCCGGTAATAACCACCAGCAGGGGCAAAACAATTTTATTCGCCAATTTCATTGCTTAGTCTCCAATTGGATAGCAACGTCATTATCTTAATTTCTCACCCTTGACGTTATGTTTTATGAAGACAAAACGTCGTCATTTTCCAGCACGATTTTTTTCTCAATCGGTTAACTTACAAGGTACTTAACCGGAGAAATCTTTTAATGCTGAGACACATTAAAAATATTCTGAATACTTTTTTGCCTGATAACAAAAAGGCTACCACTGATCTATTCGGTGACGAAATCGATATGTCAGTAGATGAAGAAATCGGGAAACTCATTTCATCACGAGATAATATGCGCTATCCGGCAAGCGAAATCGGATTCCCGGCTCAAGTACCGGGTGAGTACGTATTACGTCATTACCAGAAACCACTTGTGATGGCGATTAAACGAGAACTGGATATTAGGGACTCTGAGTTTAATCAGCTTATTCTTCCTATGCTGATAAATTTCGCTAACTTTGTTCACCTCTTCCCGGCATCCGAAAACCATCATCACCGTGCTGCAACCGGATTGTTGCGTCATTCATTGGAAGTGTGTTTCCAGTGTATCCGGCGTTCTAAAAACATCGAGTTTGATTCAATGGCGGTTCCCGTACATAAATCAAATCGTGCATTAGCATGGCGACTTGCAGTCGCAGCTGGTGGGCTACTTCATGACCTCGGGAAACCATTTACCGATTTTGAAGTATGGAACGAAGACGGGAAAATTCACTGGCCTCCAGGCCATGAACCAATCCATGTCTGGGCAAAAGAGAACAATGTAAAAAGATACTATCTTGTATGGAAACCAGGCCGTCACCGCCAGCATACCTCCAGCACGAGCAATATGTTGTTGATGATCATGCCAAAAGAAATGCATGTTTACCTTCTTAACGGCGGGAATGATATTTTCAATGAATTGACCCGGGCACTGAATGCCAGTGCGCAGCTCAATGCAGAAAAAATCAGTGGTCAGGACGTCAAAAACAAGATCCTCACTACCATTAAGGCCGCCGACTCAGCATCCGTTAACTATGATATGCGGCAATACGCCGGTGATGCGATTCGTGCAAGCCAGTCAGGTGTACCTGCGGTTCAGCGTGTAGTTGATGCCATGCGCCATAGATTGAAAAAAGGAGATTGGATTCCCAACAAGCCAGGAAGCCCTGTATGGGTGACTACCTATGGCGTATTCATCGTCTGGGGTGTTGCGGTCAAGGATATTATTGAGACCGTTAGGAACTCCGGCGCTGTTATTCCACAAACCCAGAATAGTCTGGCTGACCTGATGCTAAGTTATCATCTCTGTCGACCAAACGTTCACCAGGACGATGACACTGCATACTGGCGTATTGCCCCTCATATCTTGAATGATAAAAGTTCAAGAGAAAGCAAAGACCCTAAAGTTGCGTTGAGCTGCATCCTTCTGATATCTCCAGAAGTACTATTTGTCGATACTGTTGACCCTCTACCATGCAGCAGCCGCATCCGTATTGAAGGTAAATGGGTG
Organism: Citrobacter freundii complex sp. CFNIH4; assembly: GCF_002934505.1. Classification (NCBI taxonomy): domain Bacteria; kingdom Pseudomonadati; phylum Pseudomonadota; class Gammaproteobacteria; order Enterobacterales; family Enterobacteriaceae; genus Citrobacter; species Citrobacter freundii complex sp. CFNIH4. Next base: position 148,678 of record NZ_CP026234.1, on the reverse strand, counting down.
GAATACCTGACCGGGAGGCCAAACCAGCCAAAACTCGTCGAAAGCGAACCCTACATTGGTCAGAAGCCGGTTCCGTCAACCGGAATACCGAATGAGGTCGACCGCTCAGTTTTACAGGGCGGAACAATCATTGCTGATGAACAGGAATCTCCACTGGAGAGTATTTTTGGAAACCGACAGGTTACGCCGGAAAACGCCCACGAACTGCTGCATAAGCTCAATCTGCTTTCTGATGAGGACTACAATCGTGTAAAGGAAAGAAATACCAGTACCAAAAATCAAAAAGATTGTCTGGATGACACTAATTCACCAACAACTGAGCTGGCGGGCAGCGGGGAATCAAAAGGGCTCAAAGATAATCAACCAAAGCCAGTGTCGGAGAATAATGAACCCAAGCGCCGTCTTTCCCTCAAAGAAACCCTGGCATCGGCACAAACAGAGATTGAGTTCTCTGTACCCAGTTCACTTATAAAAGAACCAAACCATAAAACTCTGAACGAAACCCTTGAGTTTCATTCAATCATCAACTCGTATAATAGCAACGAACCAACTTCAAGCGATGCATTGGATCAGACCCAGCCCTCACCTACCCGTCAGGCATTAAAGGAAATTCAGCTGCACCAGGATGCTGTCGATACCGGCATTCAGTCTGGTGAGGTAATTGATGATTATTCAATTTACGAAGATTATGATTCCATGTGGCAGGATGACGTGAAAGCTGATAACGATTTTGGTTACTCGGCTCATGCGGATACTTCGGCCAACATACCGGCTAACGTAAAATTTTACGATAAATTTAGTCAGCTATACGTATCTGGTCTTGAAGCGGCCAAAGAATTTCTCGTTAAATATGTTACCGACCACTCAGACGATCTTTTCATTGAATCAGGCCACTTAATCATTGCTATTGATAAAGATTTTGATGAGCGTAATTATGCTCTGCTTCAGGACTCCAACTGGTTATGGCAAAGGTTTATGGAAGCCCCAGCCCAGTATTATTTCCATCGTACTCAGAAGTGCTTATATCTCAGAAAAGAACTTAATAATGATATCGACTTGCTGATGGATGGGAAGTTTAACGATCTGCTTTACTCTGCTTTAACTGATGTTTCTGATAAAGATTACAACATTACAGATTTATGCAATGAAATGATTTCAAAAGGTATGCTGAAGCGAACCTATTCTGGAGAGCCTGTCATTGCCGTAAGCGTTGCCTTAAAGCGACGTATTGCGGATGAACTCGGCATTGATATTACTCAATTGCAGAAGATTATGCTGATGCACTTTGATTTCTATTCAAAGACCGGTGTTGACTACATTCTTCCTAATAGTGAACGAATGCATAATCAAATGGTGGATAAAGATGAGTGAGTGGAAATATAACTTACGTTGGCGCACAAATTTTGAAGGCCTTGAGACTCTTGGTTGGACAGCAGGTATAGCCGCAACTATCGGGGTTAATACACTGTTTAACATGCCATCTCTACCCTGTTACCTCTCAGTTGCAGTCCAGGCTGCTTATGGTATTCGTAGTCTCCCGGCAGCATGGGATATTTATACGCACAAACGCCGCCTGAAGCGAAAACCAAAACCACTCGTAATGGACATGAAATCATTTATCGAACAGATGATTCGTGAGCCTGACAGCTATCTTATTTGCAGAGGCTTTGAGTGGGGCCAGAATGAGGGTCAACTGGCATCTGAGTTGATAAAGCGTGACATAAAGAAATTTGTAGCCAAACCATCCAAAAATTTTATGGGCCTCGGCTGGATTCATGCGCTAGGTAAAAAAAACGAATGGATCGGAATTTCTGAAGAACTTTTATCGTTGCATACGCTTATAACTGGCACAACCGGCTCAGGCAAAACAACATATTTTAAACTACTTATTCTTCAAGCCGCACTAAAAAAACAACCACTAATCCTCATTGACCCCAAAAATGATGAAGAACTGGCTGAATGGATGAAGTTCTGTCTGGAATTGGTGGATCGCTCAACGAAATATAATTACGTTTCATTGGCGCATCCTGAAAAATCAGCTCGAATATCTCCAATTACTAACTACACTCAGGCTGGCGAGGTAGCTAACAGAATTACATCGGTTATTCAACGTGCTGATAGTACGAGCAATCCGTTTGTTTCATTTGGTATTATGTCATTAACTACGGTTGTTGAGCTGATGAAAATCTGTGAAATCAAACCGACTTTACGCAATATTAAATCACAACTGAGTGCTGACATCTCTTCATTAGCATCTCTATTGATTATGGCCATCACTAAATTCGGCCACAAGACTTTAGGAGAGTCCGATTTCGACATTATTTTACAGGCGAAAATTGACCGTTACTCGTCTAAAATTAAAGGCCCAAAAGAAATAGCAGAAATATGTGCAGACATTTACCGAAATGACATTAAAGGTAATAAAGGGAAAGGCGATACTTCAATTGAAGCCGGTATTGATATGTTCGGTCATCAGCGCGAACACTTCCAGAAAATGATTCTGAACGTGATGCCAATTCTTAGTCAACTAACTCAAGGGTTTATGTCAGAGTTGTTATCCCCTGACAGTGCTGATGAAGATGAACTGAATGATACTCGTCCAATTTCGAATATTCAGGATATCATCACTACCGGGGGAATGTTGTATTTGGGGTTAAATTCCCTTGCAGATGCTGAGACTGGATCTGCGGTCGGTTCTATTTTCCTGTCTGATATAACATCTGTTAGCTCGACTGTGTACAATTTTTTAAAACCTGGTGGTCAGGACTTGGCTTCTGTAATGGTGTTAATCGATGAAGCAGCTGAAGTTATTAATGACCAAGTTATTAAAATGTTGAATAAAACCCGTGGTGCTGGGTTCCGCTTATTTATTTCGTCGCAATCGACTTCCGACTTCGAAGCCCGTCTCGGTTCAGAAGCCAAAATGAAGCAGGTTATAACCAATACGAACCACTTTACGGCGCTACGCACACCAGATCCTGATGCCCAGGAAGCAGTCATGAAACGAGTACCACCGACAAAGTTCAAATATATTATGCGTGGTCATGGCTCCAGCGCAGGTGCAGATCCTGAACAAATCACCGGCAGTGTCGGGGAACGATTGATGGAGGAAGAAGGCGAGTTATTTCAATCTCAACTGCTAGGTTGGTTACCCAACCTCGAATGCATGGCCATAAATCAGGCTAATAAAATAGTAAAAGGTAAAGTCCCCGTCATATTAATGCCGAGGAATGAGTCCGAGTTAAGCGATGTCCGAACTATCGCTAAAAAGTACCTTTCAATCTACGAACGTCAACAAAAGGTTCGTGGTGAAAAATCACGTATCAGCGCCGAGGGGTAAATATGATTAAAACCAAAACTCTATTAAAGCGTAAAGATGATCAAGCCTCATATGACGGTTTGACCATGATCTGGCCATGTGTTGATGGCATCACTGGGCAAATGTTAGCTCTACTGAAAACCCTTACTCCTGATGAACGCGTTGGTGCAGCAGTGAGCTCCGCTATCAAAGCTTATCATCAGGACAACGAGCAGGAGCTGAATGACTGGGAGCGGCTTGCGATCTATATCATTGAGCTTGGCTTGTTCGTTTGCCGGGAACTTCAACACACGTTGAATTTCTGTGAAATTACTTCACGGATAAATCTCCCGAGAAAGCTAACCAACGAACTGATTATCCAGGCTGGGAGGAAGGCGAAGATTGGGGATATCGAATGTCTGATAAGTTGAATGAGGAAAAGTGGCCTAAGACGATAAAGACACTGATCATCTGGAGTTCGACGATTCTCCTTTTTATCTCTGTCTTCTTTCCGGTTGAGTATTTTAAGTCTAATGCTCTGAAAGAAATCGCATGGGGTCATAAAATGATAGGCGAAAAAGATTTCGTCATGGTATTGCAAAAGGCTCGCGACAATTATACTGAAGCATTTGTAAATACGGGGATTGATAAGGCGTTAAAGGATTTTTACCAGCTTCCTCCCAGCGACATGGCCAACCACGGCGGGCCACTGAAATACTTTGTTGGGCTTTTCCAGAACATTGCCGAGAACCTGAATTATTGGCTCTACATGATTATGTATCGTTTAACACTTGATATGTATTGGTTACCGTACATGGCCGTGGTCATCATCCCGTCTCTGTTTGCAGGGGTAATGCGGTGGATGGCAAAAAGATATAACTTTGGATATGCCAGTCCGTTTCTTAACCGTCGTAGCATGGTATTGATTGGCTGGGGTGTATATAGCGTTCTCCTGTCGCTTTTTATACCGTTACCTGTGCCTCCAATGATCGGGGCACTCATAATGATAGTAATGATTCCTATTGGTTCATCTCTACTTATTTCAAACCTACCAAAACGTATTTAACCTTAAGAAAAGCACCTCAATTTGCGGTGCTTTTCTTTTTCCTCAATATTTCATGTTTGTTAAATTAGCTGTGCGAGGTGATGCATGACTAATTCGAAACCATTTATTCTTTCTGCCCTGCTCTGCCTGACGTTTACCGTAGGGATGATTAGCTATTTGCTAATTTCTGATGTCCCAGAAAAAATCCGTATCCTCAATCAGAAGATCACGGCATCAACTTACCCTCAGTCACGGGATGTCCTGAACAAAGACATGGCTGAAATCATACTGCCCTATCTTAAAAAGCAAAAAGCTGCTGAGGCGTCTCAGGTCAAAGTCCAAAAGCCAAACGAAATCTATACGCCGGAACAATTGCAGCAATCAAGAGGCTACAAATGAAAAAGAACATTTTGAACTCTCTTATATTTGGAATTCCGCTCATGGTTATGGTAAGCACGGCTGCATTTTTTACTTACCAAATCGATAGACAGTCCCAACTTCTTAATGACCTAGCGATCGTTGCTGAGACTCACAAGCCCGTAGTAAACAACAAAAGCGAACTACTGGACGCATTTGCAAAATACATTAATGCAGCGGGCCTAAAACCTGAATCGCAGAAACAATCCAATGTCGGTTACCGGACTGGAAACAAACCCGATACCGCCTATGCGCCTTCTACGGACAACGAACGTATTTATGGGAACCCGGATGCTCAGTTCTATATCATTGAGTATTCCGATTTTGAATGTCAGTACTGCAAACAACATTTCCCAATCGTTATGGATCTCGTGGATTCATCACAAGGGAATATTGCGATGGTTTTCAAACATGTTCCTGTTCACGGGCAGGCTTCCCGTACTGAAGCTTTAGCAGCGGAGTGTGCTGTTGAGCAGGGAGGAAATCCATCTTTCTTCCAGTTATCTAAAGCGTTATTCCGCTACAGCCAATCTGACGGGCACGGTCTTAGCGCACCGCTAGACCAAATCGCCCGCGAAACTGGTTTAGACCCGAACCGCTTACTTGAATGTATCAATGCGGCCAGGCCGTCCAGCAAGATAGCCGACGACGTTCGTGAAGCAGGTCAGCTTGGTATCCAAAAGACCCCTACAAACATTGTTGTCTACGGTGATAAGTCAGCCATTGTTCAGGGCGCAGTAGATGGAGCAGGCCTTATGCAAATGATGGCTCAGCTTGCAGGCTCTGGTCAGAAATAGGCGCATTTTGTCGTCAATAAATGGCTTTGTTGAATAAATCGAACTTTTGCTGAGTTGAAGGATCAGATCACGTATCTTCCCGACAACGCAGACCGTTCCGTGGCAAAGCAAAAGTTCAAAATCACCAACTGGCCCACCTACAATAAAGCCCTCATCAACCGTGGCTCCATAACTTTCTGGCTGGATGATGAAGCTATTCAGGCCTGGTATGAGTCAGCAACACCTTCTTCACGAGGCAGACCTCAGCGCTATTCTGACCTTGCCATCACGACTGTGCTGGTCATTAAACGCGTATTCAGGCTGACCCTGCGCGCTGCGCAGGGCTTTATTGATTCCATTTTTTCTCTGATGAACGTTCCGCTACGCTGCCCGGATTACAGCTGTGTCAGCAGGCGGGCAAAGTCGGTTAATGTCAGTTTCAAAACGCCCACCCGGGGTGAAATCGCACACCTGGTAATTGATTCCACCGGGCTGAAGGTCTTCGGTGAAGGCGAGTGGAAAGTCAAAAAGCATGGCCAGGAACGCCGCCGTATCTGGCGTAAGCTGCATCTCGCCGTTGACAGTAAAACACATGAAATCATCTGCGCTGACCTGTCGCTGAACAACGTTACGGACTCAGAGGCCTTCCCCGGGTTAATCCGGCAAACCCACCGGAAAATCAGGTCAGCCGCCGCCGATGGCGCTTACGATACCCGGCTATGTCACGATGAACTGCGGCGTAAGAAAATCAGCGCGCTTATCCCTCCCCGAAAAGGTGCGGGTTACTGGCCCGGTGAATATGCAGACCGTAACCGTGCAGTGGCTAATCAGCGAATGACCGGGAGTAATGCGCGGTGGAAATGGACAACAGATTACAACCGTCGCTCGATAGCGGAAACGGCGATGTACCGGGTAAAACAGCTGTTCGGGGGTTCACTGACACTGCGTGACTACGATGGTCAGGTTGCAGAGGCTATGGCCCTGGTACGAGCGCTGAACAAAATGACGAAAGCAGGTATGCCTGAAAGCGTGCGTATTGCCTGAAAACACAACCCGCTACGGGGGAGACTTACCCGAAATCTGATTTATTCAACAAAGCCTCAATAAATCTGAAAAAATTCATATGAGAGGTCATCATGGAACCTGTTTATATTTCTCACTCGATTGACGAACCACCAAAGTTATTTTTTTGGTCGATTGATGAAGCCATGCCATTTTTCGTTGCTCTCGCGGTTGGGATTATCACTGGACGATTATTACCGATGATAATTCTGGGTGTTGTAGTTTCACGTGTTTATGGCGGTTTTCTGGCGCGAGCTTCTGAGAAATATTTTATGCACCTCTGTTACTGGAAATTCGGAGTCACATTCGGTGGTGGCACTTTTGTACCTGAATCCTTCGACCGGGAGTTTATTGTATGAATATCCATAATTTCAAAAAAGGGTTAGTTGGACTTCAGTTAGAAAACAAAAGTTTCAAGTTAATCTCTGCCTCAATGATTCTGGCAAACCTTGTACTTGGTTATGCTCTGTTAGCCAAAACACAACCCATCACTATTATTCCGCCAAACCTTACAGAAACAGCCTGGCTGGATGAAAAAGCCGCCAGCAGCTCTTATATGAAGGCATGGGCGTTATATATAGCCGACAGTTTTGGAAATGCTAACCCAGCCACTTTAGATCTACTCAAGAATTCTATCGGCCCGTTTCTTGACGCTTCAATTTACACAAAAGTTATGAAAGCAATGGACGACCAGATTGACCAAATTAAGCGCGACCGAATCTCGCTTTCTTTTAATCCGGTCGGGGTTATCACCGACCCGTTAGCAGTTGGTACTTTTTATGTCACCGGTAACCAAACTCTCGAAGGTATCACCGGCAAACCATCGACCACGCCAGTCTATTACGAGATTACTGTTAACGTAAAAGGCTACCGGCCCATTATTACGTTCATTGAGATAAAGAGTGGCAAACCGTTGCTGCCAAGTGAAGAAGATAAACACAAAGGTCAAAGGCAGAAATCTTCGGCAGCTCGAACTTCCTGACAGAATTTCGTTAGTTGATTTAACCGAGATATAAATCTTTAAGCGAGAGATTAATAAATCAGCAATCAGTAAACAAAACGGATGTGCCGAAATGAATTTTCTGATTGGTAATAGCCAATTTAAAAATGAACGTAGTGTTGCCACTTATCGGGGGGCTAAATGTTGAATAGTAAACGCATAATTATCCTGTTGCTTACCGCGTCGTCCACATTAGCGACCCATAGCGTAACGGCGGGCGAAATGTCTGTTGATCAAGGCATGGTATTTGAGCAGCCTGATGCGCAGTCGCAACCCAAAGTCACTGCAAAACTCGCCTCTCGACCAGCATCCTCAACTCAGGCAATGCTCAGCACAGAAACACGCCCATATCCTGACAACTATACACCACCAGCAAGTAACTCTATCAATGGCGGGAGTGAACCAGCTATTGATGGCCGTAATATTCAACCAGTACCTGCTGCAATTGCCAGTCCCGTTCCACTCACAAAAGAAGTCATTCCTTCTCGGCTGGAATATATCGTTGCGCCTGGCGTGAACACCCTCGTACCGATTTCGATTAACCAGATCAACCGGCTTGTTACACCGTTTGAACACCCTGTAGTGCAGAAAGTTAAACAGGAGGGTGTAACTGTAAATGTAAAAGATAACGCTCTCTACGTTTCCACCTCAGACAGTAACCCGGCAAGTCTCTATATCAGTGAGAAAGGTGACGAAAGTGTAGCGATCTCCGTGTCGTTAGTACCTCAGAAAATTGCACCGGTGCAAGCCACTCTCATGCTTTCACGAAAGCTGAACAACACGAGTACTTCTGGTGTTATGCCTGCGGCATATAACAACTATGGTGGAAGCGAAGTCAAAGCCAGGCGATGGGAACAGAAAGATAATTACATCGAGACGATTCGCAACATAATGCGAACCATCGCGCTTGGGGACATTCCACCCGGATACTCTCTGGGAAATCTCTCTTCAGGAGTTGGTATCCCGAACTGTAATTTCCGCACGGGTACTGACCAGGATCAGATTCGCTACTCCTTTGCAAATGGCCAGTATCTTCAGGGTAGTCAATTCAGTGTCATCATCGGCGTTGCACAAAACACTGGTTCATCAACAGTAATGGTTGATGAATCACTCTGCACCCATCCTCAGCTTGCAGCAAGAGCACTATGGAGTCGCAACACTCTCCAGCCTGGCCAGCGAACTGAAGCTTACTTCGTTATCCGCAACATCCAGCCAAACGAACAAGCTAACGATTCCATGCGCCCTAAACTCGCGGAGTAAAATCATGCTTATCCCCTTAAAAGAGAAATGGGCCTCAATTTCAGCAAAGCATAAAAAATGGGTTTTATGGGCTGGCGTATTTACTTTCGCCGTTCTTTTTTTGCTCTTGGTTATACCCGACTCAGCTGGCCCCCGAAATCGAGCGCCACAAGAAAAAGTGATTGCCAGCGTCCTTACCGATGGTGATACCAATGGAGTTAGCCAGAATGCTATTGCGGCGCGAATTCGCGCACTCGACAAGACCATTAAAGAGCAAGGTCAACTGATTAAAACGTTAACCGAGAAATATGGTGCTGATCAGACAGCTCAGCGTCTTAGCAATCTGGAGAACAACCAGAAAAAATCAGGCGCTGAGGTTGCAGCTATTAAGAAACGCGTTGATACCGTCTCTAACCCTGTGCCTTACTCACAACAGTCTCGCGGAGCGACACCACTGGCTGGAAACGGCCAACGTAACGTCCCTACTCTGTATAAACCTGAAGAGATATCTGCCCCTTCAGTTGCGCCAAGAAACTCAGGAAGTTTCAATAACGGGAAAACATTACAGCGCGTATACGAAGATGCGGCCCCCCCTGTCGTACCGGAACCCGCAGCAAACCAGCGTCAGCAGAAAGGGAAGGATGGCAAAGCAGTACCAAGCCAGGCAACTCCTGAAATCATCACTGTACAGGAAGATATTGAAGCCGCACCCGTTGCTGACGAAGATGATAACCCCGAGAACCAGACCTACCTTCCTGCAACGTCGATCATAAGTACTGTTTTGATTGCGGGGATGGATGCACCAACATCTCGTGATGCACGAAAAGACCCTTATCCGGCGCTGGCCAGGGTGAAAAAGGATGCAATTCTCCCAAACCGTTTCCGTGCAGATATACGTGAATGCGGAATGCTTGCAGCTGGGTTCGGTGATTTGTCCTCCGAAAGAGCTTATTTCAGATCGGAAGTCATAACGTGCATTCGGGATGACGGTGCAGTTTTTGAAGCCCCACTCGTAGCCTACGCTGTTGGTGAAGATGGTAAATCAGGTGTTCGTGGTCGACTGGTTACCAAACAAGGGCAATACCTGGCACGAGCCCTGACCGCTGGCTTCCTACAGGCTGCATCTCAGCTCTTTAACGTACAGAGTATTCCGACAATCAGTATTAAACGCGATGGAGATAGTAGTGACGCTACTCCTTACCAGCAGGTTATGAGCTCTGACGCACTCCAGGGCGCAGCAGTTTCTGGCGTAGGTGGCGCATTGAATCGTCTTGCCGATTTCTATATGCAAATGGCCGGTGACCTTTTCCCTGTAATTGAAATTGATCCAGGCCGTAGTGTTGATTTTATTGTGCAAAAAGGGGTCATGCTGAAATTCACACGTGTTACTTCAAAAACTCAAACCGTTGGGGGCAAGAAATGATGACGAAGAAAATTGTATCGGCATTGTTTTTAGTTAGTGCCGGTTTTGCGATGTCGGGTTGCTCACTACTGGGCCAGAACGATGAATATGGATGCAAGGGAATGCCCAATTCGGTCACATGTATGAATGTCCGAGATGTGTATGCCCTGACCGATGGAGATGATTACCAGGAGCAGATTGACACCGCATCTGAAAACCAACTTTCGGGAAAGCCTGTGGAGGTTAAGCGGCTGCGCACTACAGCCGGGAACGGTGGACGGAATACTGCCGATGGTGGTCGATACGTCCCTGTGCCTGCTACTGCTGCTGATCCTCAACCCATCCGAACGCAATCTATCGTCATGCGGGTGCTGGTTGACCCCTATGAGACCGCAGATGGAGACCTTAACGTCCCTGGCTACGTCTATACCGAGATTGAGCCGCGTCGTTGGGAAGTCGGTGCAAGAAATAGTGCCACATCAACTGCTGTTATCAGACCAATGTCTGCACCGGTTGCCGCTGCTCCAGCACAATCCCAGGGTGAGACATCACAACCTCCTCAGAAAGGGAGTTACATTAAATAATTGTCCAGTAGTACCGGTATACCGGTACTACTTTTTTCATGTGCTGTATTCCTTGGTCGTCTTTTTAATACCCATCACTGAAAAGGTAAGCACATGAAACAAAAGTCATTATATATTGCTATTGTTCTGGCACTTCATTGTGCTGTAGCCGTGGCAGATAACTCAATCGATAGCACCCAAATTGACGAAGTTACTGTAAATGGTGATGGCAATAACATTTCAGGGCTAACACCCTGTGCAACCCCATCAAACTGTAAATCACCACTCGGCAACTCAAGTGTTTCAGGGAATAACAACACAATTACTTCGTTAACAAACTATATTATTACCGGAAGCAATAATGACTTATCATTTAGTTACGACCCAAGCCAATTCTGGAATGACTACGCCAATAGTTTCAATGTTTACGGGAATAATAATACTGGCACTGGTCTTTTTGATTTGAATCTGGTTGGGAGTGACAATAAAGTTCTAGGACAAAACCTTGCCGTTATGGGTTATAGCAATAACGTTTCAGGAAGTGCATTGCAAGTAATAGGCTCTTATAACGAACTGGATATGGTAGGTATGGGAGCAATTCTTGGTTCCAGAAACACTGCTACTAATTACGCTGGTTCTATAATGGGTACATTCAATACGGTGAGTGGTGGTTCCTACGCTTTGACTATCGGTTCCTTAAACAATATTACAGCTGCACCGATTAATGACCCCTCTGCTGTTTTTAAATTTGGCAACATCACAATCGGCACAATTAATACCATTGATTCCGACGAATCGATCGTGCTTGGCAACTACAATACTGTATCCGATGATAACGCAATTGTTATTGGTAATTATGCTTCTGCTTCAAATGGAGGTATTTCCATTGGGAACGGTTCATTCTCCAATAGTGCTGATACCGTATCGTTTGGTTCAGCTACGGTACAAAGAACACTGACTAATGTTGCTGATGGTTCCAGCCGGTATGATGCGGTGAACTATGGTCAGCTCATGAATTCCGTTAGTTCACTTCAGGCGTACACTGATAGTGCCATCAGTTCGTACCTTTCATCCATTGGCTCTGGCTCTAACACAACGCCACCTACTACAGGCGGAAATAACAATAACGGTACGGACGGCAGCGGGACAGGAAGTGGTACAGGGTCTGGTAGCAGTAACGACAATAGCCAGACTGCCACGGATACTAATACTTATACCGACGAGCGTGAAGTGTCGATCAACGCTCGTACCGACAGTCTAATTGCAACTGAAAGCGCATCCCGAGTTGCTGGCGATGCTCAAACTCTTGTAAGTGCAAACAGTCATACGGATGCCCGTGAATCTGTCATCAACTCAAGGACTGATTTCCTTGTCGATACTGAGCGCCAGTCACGGATTGATGGTGACCGACAGACCTTGGCTTCAGCTAATAGCTACACAAACCAGAAGTTCTCTGACCTTAAAAAGACGGTTGACCGTAATGATAAAAGAGCAAAAGCAGGCTCAGCAAGCGCAATTGCTATCGCTTCAATTCCCTTCCTCAATAACGTGTCGGGTTTTGGCATGGCGATGGGCGCGTACCGAGACCAGGGGGCAATTTCGGGAGGAGCGAATTACGCTATCAATGAAAAAGTAAACGTCCGCTTTAGCATGTCGGCTGATACAGCCGGTGGTGTTGGAGCTGGTGCAGGATTTGCGGTTGGCTTCCAGTAATAATAAAGCATAAATAAAAAGCCACTTTTTTGTGGCTTTTTATTTGGACTAATTGAGTAATTAAAACCGATATTAACATTTCATCACTTCCTTTTTTTGGGGACAGTTTGCAGCCCTTTTCCCTGCGGCAAAATAAATCAATATGTGAAAATGAAACCTCTCTCATTTGGAGCGGTTACTATGAACTTTATCAAACATGTCGCGACTGCGGCACTTTTGGTGGCACTTTCTGCATCAGCTTCTGTATTCGCCGATACAGTAAAAACAAACACCGGGAATATCGATACGATTTTCAATGAAAAAGCGTTCAAGAACATTCCTCAGAATTCGCAGGAAGTAAAACGTTTTGTCGTCCCTACTAACGGCATCATCGCACTAGAGATTGATGGGAAAGTTAATTTGCTGTCTTCTAATGGCCGCTTCGTTATACAGGGAACGCTCTATGACACATGGGCTAAAAAGCCTCTGACCACCATGAGCGAAATAACCAAGAACGCCAGCATCATTCCGATGAAAGAGCTGAACCTAAATATCGCGGACTTGCGCCCAGCCGTATGGGGCGATGGGCCTAAAAAGGTCATGATATTTACCGCACCTGGTTGTGAAGCCTGTGCAGCCCCACTTTCAGCACTTGCTGACCTCGACCCGAAAGAATTCACCGTTAGCGTTCTGTCGCTCGGAGCTCTGGGCCCGGCAAGCCAGCAGCGAAATATTGAATTGTATTGTGCATCCGACCGCTACCGCGCAGACCGCGCAATTATCAGCGGAAATTCCACTCAGAAATTCGACCAGGTAAAGAACTGCGATATGCAGGCTCTGGCTCGACGTGAAGTTACGGCTCAGATACTAGGTGTCAGCATGATCCCTTTCATTGTGCGTGATGACGGCTCCTACGTACTCGGCTCACCAAAACAAGGCCTCAAAAACTTTATCGAGAACAAGTAACACTTTCTTGGGAATCCTGGAGGCATTATGAGTGAATCTTTAATTTTTCAGCGACTCAAAAACCTGAAGCGTTTTTCTGACTTGTGTCCTGTACGTGCATATGACGAATCCAATCATTTGTTTATGTGCGACAACAAATATGTTGGTTTCGGATTTGTTTGTCGTCCCTTAAGCGGGACAACCGGCAAGGAGATGACTAACCTTCAAACGTTGCTGTCTTCCAACTTCCCCGCCAAAACTATCGTTCAGTTTGACCTGGTTGCAAGCCCAAACATCGTACAGAAAATTAACCGGATGGACGTATTGCGTATGGATTGCCGGGACGCAATCCTGCGTAACGCAATTTATAACCGCTCTAAATTCCTTTTGAAAAGCACCGAAACGCCGATGAAGCGAACCGGGACTCGCGTCCGAAATTGTGTGCTTCTCATTACAGTAAAAATTCCGATCAAATATAACTATGAAATGCGTGAAGAAGAATTCAATCACGTTAACGAGCTGCGGAATGTGTTCGAAACGACGCTGAGCATCACTGGTTTGTGTCCCGGTGCATTGACGCGTGAAAGTTACATCGATGTTCTGAGCTCCATTTGCAACCAGGGTGAAAGCGCCTCCTGGAGAGACCGGACGCCGGTACAGCCACAAGAAGACAAGTACATTTCAGAACAGTTAGTCGACCACGATCGCATGTTTTTCATTAAGAAAGACTATTGCGGTTTTGGTGATCCGACAGATTCCGAGCTTCGTGGAGAAGCACCTACACCGACAACGTTTGTGAAAACATTGAGTGCGCGAAAATTCCCGAAAAGATTCTTTCCCGGGCAAGCGCAATACTTTCTCGGCGATATGATGAGTGGTGTTACTGGAATTAAATCATCCTGCATCATCTCAATGAGCCTGATTTTCTTTGATCAGCAAAGTGAAAAAACTAAATTCACCTCGAAACGTAACTGGGTTGTTCAGCAAACCAGTGGCCCATTAATTAAGTGGGTTCCATGGCTTTGTTGAATAAATCAGATTTCGGGTAAGTCTCCCCCGTAGCGGGTTGTGTTTTCAGGCAATACGCACGCTTTCAGGCATACCTGCTTTCGTCATTTTGTTCAGCGCTCGTACCAGGGCCATAGCCTCTGCAACCTGACCATCGTAGTCACGCAGTGTCAGTGAACCCCCGAACAGCTGTTTTACCCGGTACATCGCCGTTTCCGCTATCGAGCGACGGTTGTAATCTGTTGTCCATTTCCACCGCGCATTACTCCCGGTCATTCGCTGATTAGCCACTGCACGGTTACGGTCTGCATATTCACCGGGCCAGTAACCCGCACCTTTTCGGGGAGGGATAAGCGCGCTGATTTTCTTACGCCGCAGTTCATCGTGACATAGCCGGGTATCGTAAGCGCCATCGGCGGCGGCTGACCTGATTTTCCGGTGGGTTTGCCGGATTAACCCGGGGAAGGCCTCTGAGTCCGTAACGTTGTTCAGCGACAGGTCAGCGCAGATGATTTCATGTGTTTTACTGTCAACGGCGAGATGCAGCTTACGCCAGATACGGCGGCGTTCCTGGCCATGCTTTTTGACTTTCCACTCGCCTTCACCGAAGACCTTCAGCCCGGTGGAATCAATTACCAGGTGTGCGATTTCACCCCGGGTGGGCGTTTTGAAACTGACATTAACCGACTTTGCCCGCCTGCTGACACAGCTGTAATCCGGGCAGCGTAGCGGAACGTTCATCAGAGAAAAAATGGAATCAATAAAGCCCTGCGCAGCGCGCAGGGTCAGCCTGAATACGCGTTTAATGACCAGCACAGTCGTGATGGCAAGGTCAGAATAGCGCTGAGGTCTGCCTCGTGAAGAAGGTGTTGCTGACTCATACCAGGCCTGAATAGCTTCATCATCCAGCCAGAAAGTTATGGAGCCACGGTTGATGAGGGCTTTATTGTAGGTGGGCCAGTTGGTGATTTTGAACTTTTGCTTTGCCACGGAACGGTCTGCGTTGTCGGGAAGATACGTGATCTGATCCTTCAACTCAGCAAAAGTTCGATTTATTCAACAAAGCCACCACTCTGCACAATAACGATGTTATGTCACCTTGGTGTTGTATCCTACGTGCCGTATGCCTTTTCAGCAACGACCCAGGAAAACGTTACATCTGCCACTAATTTCTATAAAACACTGCCGCAAGTTTCAGCTACGTCAAATGGTACGGTTCAGTATGGAAAAGGCCAGGCCGTTGATTTGAACTCTGCTTATCCAAATCAAGGTTCATCAACTTCACTGGATAGCCTGAAAGGAACCTACGGAGATGACAGCAACACGCTAAAACTGGGCAATACAACCAACGCCAATCTGAAAACCGAAAATTCACTGCGCGGCGAAGCTTACCGAACGCTGGTGGGCTCAACGAAAACTACAGCAAACATTAAACCTGATGATTCCATCTTTGATGGCCATAAAGACTTCCTGGAGAATCAGGATAAGTACATGCAAGATCTTGGTGATTGTTCTATGACCAAGACCATGACGAATAAGGACACCGTCAACCATATCCCTGATTATCGCGAATGTACCCGTACCACAAGTGTCAGCGGCACATTCACCCTCTACCATCCTTACGTTGCCGGTATGCTCTCGCATTATAGTGGCGCGGCGAACATCGGTTCTTGCGGCACTAACTGCATCGAACTCTGGCTCGGGACTGTCGGTGATAACTACTGGGACGGCAACTGCACAATATTTGAACAGGCAATGGCCGTCACTGTCTACAATCCCCAGGCAGTTACCAGCGCCAAGATCATCAGGGCTAAATGGGATGATTACATGCAGATTTATGTCGGTGGTACAGATAGGGGTAGTTTGGTTTGGGCAGGGCCAAAAGGTTTAAACGTCTTCCCGCCAGAGACATCAGGAGCCTGTGAATTAAAAACAAGCTGGGATCAGTCGATTAATGTAGATGTAACAGCACAAATCCGAAATACCCCCCAAAATGGCGTTCTTAATTTCAAAAACCGTGTGTCAGTGACTGGCAGCGGCGAAGGTTATGCTCTCATTTATATTTACTTTGACCCAAACAAAATTATCTCGGATAACGCCTGGACTGTTGATAAACCTGAACAATTCGATACGTTGCTGAAGGCCATCAACGCCGGGTATTGCCAGAATTACACGGTAACCTGCCGCGAGACAGTCATTCCTGATGCAAATGGGTGCGCAACCATAAATGGCGCACGTATCTGCGAAAACCAGCTTGCTAAGCCGCCGATCGGAGGTCTCTCACCTTTCTGTAAGTCTGCAACGGTAGTTTCCAACTGCGGAACCGACGGTGGCGTTAACAATACTTGCAAGCAGTACGATGCAAACACTGCATGTAAATTCATTAAGTCCACTTGCATAACAGGTGCGGAGGGTGACAAAAATGGGTGCTGGCAGGCAACCGAGGTATGGGATTGCGGAACGGATGTCGTTGTACCCAATACCTCCTCCACCGATACCTATACTTGTCCTGGCGCTGTGCAATGCCTTAATGGGTCTTGCCTACAGCCTTCTGCTGAACCAAGCGGCGATTTCAACAAAGCAGTTGCAACTCTTCAGGCCGCAACTTACGCATTGAATGAAATGAAGTGTGGCGATGATACTGACGAAACCAACCGTTCCTGCACTCTTTTTAAAGGTGAGTCTGCACAATGTAAATCGGCGATGGGGGGATGGGTGGATTGTTGTGATCAGCCCGTAGATGTCAGCTGGATTCAGTATTTGCAGTTGTCCTACTACACTCTAAAAATTGCTGATGCTGTCTCTGTAAAAGCCGGTATGTTCGAACAGGGAAAAGGTATTTTTGACATGGGTTCCGAACTTATGACTAATGCCATCGATACAATAACTCGACCAGCTATTTCCGCTTTCAACAGTCTGGTTGGGTCGGCAGGTACTGAAGCGGCTCAGCAAGCTACAGAAGCAGGTTTGTCCGGTTTGATGAATCAGGCTATAGGAGCGCTGACGAAACAAGTTGCTCAATGGACTCTTGATACCTTCGGCCCTGCTGCGACGAATCTGATATTTGAAAGTGCGGCCTCTGGCGGTGGCGCAGCCGTAACATCGTCTGGCCTGGCTACATCTGTTCAATTGTCGTCAACTATTGTTTCGGCAATATCCGTGGTTGGATATGCTTACATGGCGTACCAGATTGCTAATATACTGGTCAACATCATCTGGGCTTGTACTCCTGATGAATTTAAGCTTGCCGTTAAGAAAGAAACAAAATTGGCCGTGCATATATCCAGCTGGTGTGAAACAAAGTTTCTGGGTGTCTGTATCGAGAAACGGTCAAGTTATTGCACGTTTGATTCTCAGATTGGTCGCATCATTCAGGAACAAGGGAGACCAATGTTAGGTATCGGCTGGGGGGATAAAAAGAACCCGGATTGTCGACCACTGACGTTAGAAGAATTTGGACGGATTGATTTTAACAAACTCGATTTGTCAGAGTGGATTGGTTCACTTTACGAGGCGAAACTTTTACCTAAAGCGTCGGAAATAAATCTGGATAAGATAACCGGTAAAGGAAACGTATTGAATATAGATGGATCTCGCCAGAACTCCCTGGAGCGATTCCAGAGCGGTGTTGACAGTATCGATGTTGATGCGGCGAAATCTAGCACAGAGGCTGTTTTGAAAACTCAATAGCTTTGCAGGATAAGAAGCCCCGACTTTATGTCGGGGCTTTTTTTTTACTTTCTGAACAGGTATTGCTTACCGTCACTGAATACCATTGGTTCATGTTCAGGAGAGCCTGGTAAGAACAGAGCCCGCTGAGCACCCAGTTCTTTACTCATTTCTTTAACCAGACCTACGTTAGAGGCTCGTGTTGCATAGAGGTTGAAGCAGTCATTACCGATAATGAATGTCACCTGACCGCTGGTGCTGATAGGTGGTTTCGGCAACGTTGGAGCTATATCAGCATACGATACCCAATCACCGTTCGTCGCTTTCCGACGAACTGCATTTTCAACAGCACCGCCTTTCCCCTCACACATCCCACCAACTTTGTATCCATCCATCCGGGTTAGTGTTTTCCAGAAAATCGCATTGACCTCACGCTCATTATCTTCCTGAGATTTACCGTTCCATGACGCGACACGCACCACGCCATCAACAATAGCAGTAGGCTGTTGGGCCGTTAAAACAGACAGCACAGGGATGAAAGATGTGTGTGTCGCGAAGCCCGCAGCCACATCGGCCACTCCATTACCTCCCAGGTTGGTTACACCTTTTTCACCAGCCTTAACCGGGGTTTTGAGAGGGACAAGCTGCCCATTGGACGCGAAACCGTTATAGATAAGGTATTGATCGCCAGCATCGGTGATCTGACGTAAATCCATCGCTCGGGCAAATTTCAAAGCATCAGATGGATTGCTGTCAACCGGCATAGCTGGTGGTTGAGAAGCCGCGCAACCAACTAACATCAGCGATACCAAAGCAAGACCAGAGATTTTCTTCATTTTATTTTCCTTGGGACACCAGTAGGTTTGTTATTCAATACTAACCCGACTCATTCACGTGACGAAGTATCCAGGCAATAAAAAAGCCCGTTAAAACGGGCTTTTTTATGAAATTTAACTTAGTCACTTACGAGCTTTCATTTTCAGCTTCTGTATCAGAGCAGAACGGACAAATATGTTTTTTCCGTGGACGGTCACAACTCTGCGGTGAAATAAATGAAAGATCGCAACGGTAACACCTTACCATACGTATTTCTTCAGCTCGAAAATCACGAGCAAGAGTCCAGGCCTCGTTGGCATCAATCATCATTTTCGAGGCTTCTTCCGGGCGGAATTTAAGGTTTAGTTCCCGGTAGATTTCGAACGCACTCACCACATCAACGATGTTGTCACTGTTGTTTGGGTCTTTCGAACGACGCAGATAGATGCTCATAAAATTGGTTGCCTCAACCTTTTTATGTGTCGTATTGAGCAGCGTCTCTGAATGTTTAAGTCGTCCGATTGATACATCACTCAGATGGAACTCTTTTCGCAAAAAATCAATAACACGGTCACTTGCATTAAGCGAATGCACAATGATCTTTCTACGAAATCCTAATTTTACCATTTTCTGTGTTAAAGCAAATTTATCTTCATCCCGGACAAGAGCAGCCTTCATAATCAATTACTCCAATGAGAATAGCGCGACTGTAAGTAACCTGTTAATTCTAAGGTTGGGTTGGGGGCTCCAATAACTGTACTGAAGTCACAATCTACTAAATCGGCAAATGGACGAATAGGTTTAAAATATATTTTGCCGGTTATGATTGCATCGATTGTTTGTGCATCATCCATACGTTCGACAAGCTGTACGGTTTTTTCATTATCAAACCAGTAGAACGTTTGGGCAACAGTCCCCGTATTAATGAAAACACGAACACTGAATACCAGCAGGGCAAGCCGTAGGATGTATGAGTCATGACGAACGAATTTTTCTACCTCAGTAGATATCTTGCGCTCGGGATCATGACAGATATTAAAGATGGGCAAGTCATACTTCTCCATCGATAAAGCGAGCTTGGCCTGATTAGATTTCTCTATCAAAAATTCCCGGTCTCCTTCTGCTAACTCAAAAGGGCTTTTATACAACGATTGCGCACGGGTAATAATTGAGATGGCAGTCTGTAGAAAATACAAATTTTGATTAATCATTTTCGATAAGCCTCTTCCATACGCGTAATACGCGCTGACCATATTCACGAGCCTTGCCTTCCAACTTAGGGTTTTGAGTGTTGTATCCACCTATCGCCAGTTCTATATCGCCAGGGTTAGCTTTGATGGCTGCACACAAAGTCTTTGCCCCGATTCGGATGTTTGTATCGACATCCAGGAGTTCTTCAGGATGGTTAACATACTGTCCGTTCCAACGAAAATTAATTTGAACGATTCCAATATCTGTTACCGGAGTGGCTGAGAGATAGCGGGCTAGCGCTCTCTTTGCATCTTCATAACTTGTCGGGTAATACGACCCATAAACATAGTTGTTCAATGCCCAGGGGCTGGGAACAACATACCCCTTGGTTCCTGCATTATTTTTACTCTCGGTGAGTGCCACCGCGTAGAGAAGGTACGGATCGAGGCCACACTCTTTCTGGGAATGCTTTTCCCAAGAAGTGCCACGAAGATCTACAAGCCTGGCGTTCGTACTCGTGCAGTAAGCAGCACATAGTAAAGCGAGCACCAAACTCTTCGTTGCTATCTGCATTTCCCCTCCCCACAAACCCTACAACGGCATCAACTTATGCGAACACGCCTTGGTGTAACCTTTTCATTAACGCCGCTATCTTGATTGTCGCCTGTCTCCCCAACGCCCGATTTATCTCCAGGATTGGGATCCGGTATTTTTCCAGCAATCTCAGGCTTACTGGTAAGGTTCGCCGTCGATAACTGGTCATCTTTAACTTCGAACTCTTGAATATCACTGCCCACACAAAATGGCGGGCCTGTATTGACTATATCGTTGCTAACCACGTGACGAAATTTTGGTTCAGTGTCCTCATTTACTTTGGGTAAGTGGCCGTCTCTCTGACTAGTCATCAGACCAGTCTCATTTTCTGTATTCGGCCCACGGACTGATTTCTTCTGTTCTGATTTACGTTTTTTTGAAGTCTCACGGACGATACCGGGTATAAAACTGTCACCTGCTAGCAATGCTCGGTTTGCCAGCGCCAATAGTGAACTGCTGCGCTGGCCAGACTGTTTTGATTCCAGATAATTAATCAGCTCTGGAAACAGTATTGGATTAATCGTCACTCGAACTTGCATGAAACCCCCTTTGCTCAATCATCGCCGTAAAGCATCAAGTCAACGCCATAGTTCCAGAAACCAATGGCATTACTGGCAACAGGCAACGGGCTCGATACGATCCTGGCTCGGGGGAATTCTTCTCGTATGGTCTGTTCGTAGAACCTTGTCCCACCACCGGCAGCTGCAATGATATGGACTGGCCCGAGAACCCTTGTCGATTTTCGCAACTCTTTGACTACATCACTGGCGATGGAGGGAATAGCTTCTTCAAGCAGAGGACGTAGGGAAATGTGGCGGAACCCATTAAAGAAAGACTGCTCAT
This sequence comes from Citrobacter freundii complex sp. CFNIH4, assembly GCF_002934505.1. Taxonomy (NCBI): domain Bacteria; kingdom Pseudomonadati; phylum Pseudomonadota; class Gammaproteobacteria; order Enterobacterales; family Enterobacteriaceae; genus Citrobacter; species Citrobacter freundii complex sp. CFNIH4. Next base: position 127,118 of record NZ_CP026234.1, on the reverse strand, counting down.
TGTTACGGAGAGCGATTTCAATAATTTCTGGTAGATCATCAATTCGCTCTTCCGGGTTATCGGCATTAAGGCGGTTCACAATGCTTTCGATAATTGCACTGGTTGCTTTTAATGATGAACCTGAAGAGCCTGATACCCTGCTTCCGCTCTTAAAGGCGATGTAGTCCATCGAGAAGAAGCCAGGGTCAACCACGAGAATGGTCGACTTCTCTAATTCTTCCTGACTGATAAGGCCCGGTCTGTTAACGATGTCATTGATGACACCAACGCCCTGCTGAAGAACGAGGCATTTTTTAACAGTCACTGTTTTTCCTGGCGCAATAGTAAACGTACCGGTGAGCCTCGCAGTCAGTTTCGCGCGTTCACTTTCATTAGCAAGACGGACAGGTAAACCAGTTACTACCAGGTCGATTTCATTGCCTGCTTTAGCAGTGATTTTATCCAGTGAGGCCAGATATAGTGCCAGGTACATTTCTGTCATGTGGTAACGGTCATGCAGCTCACGCGCATCGGGGCGTTCGGTAAAAGCCCGCCATTCTTTACCTCCTGGGTACACCAACACTTCATGTTCGCAGCTACGCTTTACCAGCCGCACATCATCTACTGGCTCATTCGTAGCGTAGGCCGGATAAATACTGACTGTGGGTTTGTCATCCGCTGAATCCCCTACAGCAATTTTTACATTGCTGTATCCAATATCAATTCCGCAGACAACCAATTTGTCATTGCTCATTCGTTAACCCTGCAAGTTAAAAATGAATTACTGCCACTCCGATAACATTTGAGCGCCAAAAAGGGGTTCGCACTAACGTAAAGAAAGGTGGCCTCCCTCTGTCAACGTCGGGAATTAACCGTTAACAAGTTGTAACATGGTATTCAAACGATCATCGATTACCATTTTTTTTATCGGCAAAACGTCCCCATTTTTGACATTAATAATGGCTAGATACGGACGTTTAAAATGTCAGATATGTACATAAATGCTGCATGAAACTGGACGTCATATATGGCTAAATCCGGCCCTAAAAACCTTAACCCCTAACCTAAATCAGACTGAGGAAATTAGGTGGTAATGTATGAGGGCAACACATTTAGATTGGCTTTCCGCCTGGGGATTTCGCGGAGTATATATACTAAAAACACATGCTTCGGTGAGGTGAATTAAGGTATGTTGTGGCGATTACTCGAGGGTACACTTCGTGAAAATTTTACTTAAGCACAAGTTATAATTTCACTTAAATATGCATATCTCCCCTTCACTTCCCCCCCAAAAAAACTCTCTCAAACTAGTATATATACCTACAAAATGTGACATAAATCACTATGAAGTTACTGTGATTTAGGATTGATCCTGAAGACGGAGGGAGGTGATGGAAGTTTCAGCTGCGTTTGCCATTGTATTCTCCAGAAAGGTAACAAAAAGTGGAAAAGCCAGAAACATAAGTTTCTGCCATATCATATAGCGACTCTACATAATCGTTTACTAAGAGGTTTGTGCAGCGGTGGGCGTCATCCCGTTAATCGCCTCTACATTAGGGGAAGTAAGTTTCCATTATATTCCCCAGAAACCTATTAAAAATCAGAAATGCCCAGAAACGTAGTTTTCTGCCATATCATATAGAGATTGGCAAACTGCTTGATTAAAATAAAATGGCTTGATAAAAGTACCCGTACAGATAGATATTAATAGCTCAATCACCAGATTGCCATTGTATTCTCCAGAAACATGCAAAAAATGAGAACACCCAGAAAGATACTTAACTGGAGAATCAATCTTTCCTGTTTTGGAACTGAAAACTAAAAATCGAACCTGAAAAGGAGTTTTCTCTTTCTCCAGAAACATAGAGTTCTGGCGTAATAATAGAGATTCTCTTTTTTGGGGTTAAGTCCTAATCAAAAAACATCGAGGTGGTTTTATGCAACTCGTCGGGTACATCAATGATCTGGAAAAGGCTCGTGATGCGGTTGATTCAGCCGCAGAACTTCTGTTTAACGAGGCCAATAGTCTTCGGGAGGAATACTGGGACAAAGCTATTGCTGATGACGAGAAGGCACGGTACAGCTTTAACGTAACCAGGCAAGGAACAACTATCAGGATCCGCTGGGCCAGATTGACACCTTTGCGCAAAGCTGGTGGAGGCATTGATCGTGTCGTTCCCAAATACCTACCTCTCAACAAAGGCGAATCATATCCACCAGCGAAATTTAAGGATGCAAGCCAGCGAGAACTTGCGCTTATCGAACTGTATGAAGGTCAGCTTATTTGGTTGCGTGATGAGTTACGAAAAAACCGTGCAATTCGGCAGGCACTTTCACTTCGAATAACTCACCTAAGAAAACAGCTTTAGAAATACAAACCGCTCTGGAGTAAACATAACGGATATACATGAATACCAGGCGATGACCTGGTATTTTTGTTAGTGAGCCTTCAGGCGATCTGTTAGTGAGCCTTCAGGCGATAGCGGACTTATCGCGGCGGAAATGAATCAGGATGATCGCAATATGATCGCGAGTGTTTTCGCCCGGGTATGATCGGGTGGGAATGCAGCGGACTATTTCGCGGGCGCGAATATGGAAGGTAAACAAAGCGGAAGCGATAGCGTCGGTTTTCTCTATTTTTACATCGGGAGGTTGAGCATGGTAATAATCAAACCGCACGATGTCGGAGGAAAGATGAATTTCCTCCGGGGGTTTTTATGGGCAACCGGAGGTTGCCCTGGTTTTAATCGCCGGGGAAAACCAAAAGTGAATAACCAACATGGTTTTCCTCCGGGGGTTTTTGTCGCGGCGAGTACCGCTTAGAAATTGTGATCGGCTATCGAAACGGACAATATGAAGTCGATACCCTCGTTCGGAATAACTTCCCTCCCGATACACGCGTAAACAAAACGAAACCATTAACAAATTATCGCTCAGATTATCAAAGTGGATCATCTCCGTCTCATACCAGCCAAATTCCCTTGTAAACCGATCTGTATTCGCAAAAGGATCCGTTATTGGGATAAAACCACGCCAGAATCGCCTCAGAACGATTCTGAGCTTATCCCCCTGGTATTTTCACGATCGGATTGATTAAAACGCGCCTGAGCGTTTTGAGCGCGTTTTGTAGATCGACATATCTGTAAATTTCCTGAGTATGGTTTGGCTATGCCCTGATTTTGTTCCGAACGGGGAAGCCGTTATGATTAGGTCTGAATGTAAAGCACTTGTAGAGGTGATGCGGTATGAGTCACGAGCGCATTGAGGTTTTTGGTGATGGAGGCAGCTGGATAGCCGAAAGGCTTAAGTCATTCAGGTTAACGATCTTGGGTCAAAGTGAGTCGTTGTCTATCGTCAGGAACCCGACTGACAATTCTGCCTGGGTGACTCACGATGATACCGGCCTTGTTTTATGTCCCCTCCATGTTGATGGTTCGTTGGCCCCGGATATCGCTGAAGCTACTGAGACGGTGGAGAAATACATCTCCCGAGTGAGCCCTGCGGGAATATCAGCACGGATAAAGCAAGCCCGTAACCACCTGGATAGAATTGCCGCACCGGTAGACTCACGTTCTGCGGCAGCACTGTTAAGACGTGGCGGAATCCCGATTCTCTCACTGCGAACCACGGAATATCTGAAGTGGTACGAGTTGTTAGCGAGACTGGCGAAAGGTCAGGCTCTGTCACCATCCATCTGGGTGGATAACTACCTTGCCGGTGATACACCAGAAAGTGCATGGGCTAATGGACGCGGACTCTATGAGTTAATCAACAATGGGAATATGACATCAGCCAATACGATTTTCCCGGTCTGGTATTCTGTAGCTCTCGCACTGGGAAGATTCACAACAGAAGAACTACCTGTGATGAACGCCTGGCCGAGCTATTGTGATGGAACCCGTGTGGAGAGTTTTATCCAGTTGTATCGTGATTAATTCTTATTCATATGTCATATGATTAACGCTAAAGAAGATCTGCGGTAAGTCTGGCCGTTACCCGGAACCCCGGGACAGACCGAAACTTGCTTTCGGGTTGTCTCGGGGTTGGCCGAGCGAAGCGCTGGCAAGCACCACACCTATTTTGAGGAGAAGCCAATGTTAATTTCGTATAAGAGCAAATTGAAATTAGGATCTATCGCACTATGTTCATTTGGTGTAGGTATGGGCGTTATGCTATCAAAAACCGTTCCACTATCTTTAAGCGCTGTAGTAGTACTCGCCTTTTTCTGGTTACTCTCAATCATTTGTTTAGGGGTTGCTGCTTTCTTTTGTTCCGATTGAAATTGTGTAGTTCATACAGTACCCCGAATAATCCCCGCCTTTGTCAGTAGATAACCGTGAGGCAGACCGAAACTTGTTTTCGGGCTGTCGAGGGGTTGGCCGAGCGAAGCGCTGGCAAGTACAGACCATATTGTTCCCCCTGCATTTCTCATCGCTAAATTCTTTCTTGAAATATCGTCAGATTCCCTGTTTGTCACCCACCAGCCTCATGTTGTTATTGACCTAACTGCCATTCAATGGGAAGCAACAATGTTTAATTTAATCGCGAAGGCTAAAGAAGCAGGTTATCAATTCTGGATCAGTGCCTCCAAGGTACTGACAGTTACTACCGGAACCGAGATGGGGCTGACGATTATTAAAACTGTAACTGATATTAACCCTTGCTTGCTGGTGGCGGAGTTAATGAACCTTGGGATCACGTTATCCCCAGATAATAATTATTTCTGCTGGTTGGATAGCGAAGGTGTCCTTTGGGCCGTTGACCGCCACCATCTCTATCGAGGAAATACAGGGGAGCATGGGGTAAACTGGGATGTCGTCTATCATCACGGCATGGTAATTAATACCCCTGAGCAGGCATCCATCCTTTTCAAAATTCCCCACATTGGGCGCTTTACTGCCACTGTAATGTATAGCGCTGGCTATACACCCGACTGGGCTCTTCCAGCCTTTGTTGATTTTTCTGGTGAACCGGATCATGAAACAATACTGTCGTGGTTATCCGAGGTAGGCATTCGTAATGCAGGAATGCATCTCGAAGATATTGAGTTTCTTTCTGTTGAAGAAAATCCCGACGCTTATATCTCTCTTTAATGAGGTCTCTGTATGTCAAACGTTAAACCTTATTCCTGGGTAGTTCGCTTCGATGTTGCTCCTCAGTGGGTAGCTGACGGCTTTATCATGACAGATACCACAGCTCTCGAAATGCTATCTGATGTTATCAACTATGCAAACGATCACGAACTTGCCGCATTGGTTATTTCAGCACCCGATGCAGAAAGAATTTCCGAGGAGCAAGGCTATTTGGCTTCTAACAATGCGGAGCTAATGCGTCAGGTGCTAATCGGCTCACCGCAGGCATATGCTAAAGCATCTGTGGCAAATACCCTGCTAAAGGCTATAACCGCACTTGAGCAAACGCAGGATAATAAGCAGGTCGTTAAAGAACTGCATTCCAGCCTCGCTTTACTGACGGGCAATAAGCCTATTTCGGACATTATCTGGTTTCCAACCCCAGAATAATTCTTTCATAAAGAGCTTAAATCTTTAGCTCATTTATTTATGGATTTTCTATTCGTCAGCCACCCAGCGTGTGTTTAACTGAAGTTAGTAAACAAAACGAAAAACATACGCGGGGTGATTTATGAATACTGCAATTCATCAAGTACGAAATAACGTTCGTCGCACTACATCTGCACGTCCTGTTTGTTATCCAGTTCGCCCGCAGACAGAGAAAGAACTTTTTTCTGTAGGCCGCAGCCTCTGGTATCGCTACACCACTTCATTTGGCCCGTGCCGTGAAGTTCACCATCATCATGTGCAGCAGCTTGCACACCTGGTGGGTAAATCTGTTGGCTATGTTGAACATGCCATTAATCATTACCTCACGCATTGAACGAGGCGGCTTAATATGTCTACTCAAATCTATTGTGCGGTGCTTCGCCATTTCATGATGATGGCTGCATCCTCCCAGCACTCATTGATTGTGCTGAAGCAATTATATAACGCAGAGATTTCATCGAAAGCTCACCTGGCCGGTCTCTCCGTGTCCGAAGCTGAAGCGCTCCTGGCTCTACCATCCACCAGCTGGCGCAAACGCGATGATGTAATTCATGAGCTGAACATTCGCCTTAAGCAACTCACTAGCGTAGCCACACCGCCAGCTCAACAAGTCGCAAACTGAAGGAGTCTATAACATGCTGCCATTTCTCATTTTGCTGTTCTGCTCATCGCCTGAGACGGCGCGAATGATCCTAATCTACGCTACCGATGAATCTGCGGCCCGCCTCCAGGCGCTTGAAGATTTCGCACGTCTGAATGATTCGGGTTTTGCTGCTTCCGCCCAAACCCCATATGAGTGGGAGAATCCTCACGGTGACCAGCTCTTTATTGAGTCGGTATACCCGGTTCCATCCGGCGATTTATCTGCTATCCGCCGTATGCTCGGGGATGACGATGCCCCATATACCGACAAGCACCTTATTGCCGGTTTACTGGAGGACAGCCGACGTATCCAGATGATTGAACCGAATGCCGGTACTCTTTCTCGTATTGCTCAGGCAGAGCAGTACCTTCAGTAGACTTGTGTTCCGACCGCCCACCAGCAGGTGGGCTTCGGGCTAATTTCCTGTACGAGGTATGTATGCAAGGTACACCACGCTGGTGGCAGAACGGTCGTCGGGTGCAGGCCGTTCTCGCAGAGAATCAGACCGCAGATGTAAGGCTCAATATCGGCCCAGAAAATGACTTCTGGTTTACTGATGATGGTAATAATCCTGTTGCTGTGCTTAGGGTTATCGGCCCGGTCTGTCCACTGGATCCGCTAAAATTCACCTCCAGTATCACTGATGTCCTTCCTGAAGATGTCCATAGCTATAAAAAAGCCCTTCAGGAACACCAGATGATAAACCGGCCTGTCTCGTTCTATCTTGCACTTGCCGATGCCTGGTTGCTTGTTAACGAACAGCAGCCGGTTTACCAGTTCCGCATCCGAAACCAGTACAACGGCATGACTACTGAATGGAATTCCGTTGCCCGGGACAAAGTCATTGAAGTGATTAAGATGCAGCCGGAAACCGCTGAATTCCGGGTTCTCGTCCCATCGGCTCCTGAGCCTGCTGCGAATGCCCGGCAGTTGATCTCAGAAATTGAAGGTCTGCGTGAAGCTATTGGGAAACTCTACCCGGCAAATACTGATGTACGTCGTATTGCCAGAAACAGCGGCTGGATGCATGTATACGACGACACCAATGCCAAAATGAACTTTGCAGACAATGCCAGAAATACCCCTTATCTCGATGCCTTTGTGACTCAACTGCATCTCTTCCTCACAGATGATCGAGAGTAGATGTAAAACCTCCCTGAATCTTTCTGCTCTAACCAGCGCTGTCATATAGCATTTTTTTGACGGCGCTGCCGGTTGCGCTTTTATCAAACATGGTAAATACATTGTTTCATGCTGTCTGGCTCCCGGGCGCGGAGTTATCGTTGATGGAACCAAGTTGAGATATTCGAAATGAAAAGACCAACGGCACATAAAAATGACCGTCTGCCGGTGCGAAGATCTAACCCTACAACGCCTCAAGCAAGAGAGCGCGTTATTGCCGGGCTGGTGGCCTCAGCTACATCTGACTTCGTCTACCTCGTTCAGTGGCTGAAATCAGGAAAGCAGAACGGTGACCCTCTACAGCTATCCAGATGGGATAGCCTGAGAAATGCAATAAGCCACCTTGAGACGCTTGATGCTGGTGTACAACCTGACTGGCGCAAAGTCCTCACCCTGGTGTCGCGGGAAATTCATACCAGCCATAATGTCCAGGCGGTTGTTACTCCTCCGTCTAAAATCGCCGGTGGTATACTCAGCAACCTTAACGACATCAGCCAGAAGATAGCGACCGGGCTTGCTTCCCCTGACATGCTCGGCAGGCTCGATTATATGCTTCAGTTGACCGCAGGCCTGGCAGGTGGTGATGATCTGACGCAAAGCATCCGTAAGGTTTCAGACAGTGCAGAAAAAGCCCTACGTGGTTATGACAAGCCGCAGGCAAAGGCCAAAACGCCTAAACCGGCCCCACCAGCTCCTGCATTCCGGGATGATCAGACGTTCAGGCAAGAGTGTGCGCCACTGATTGGGGTTGATGACCTCTTTGTTCTGGCTAATTGCCTTATTGCGATGTCCGCCCGCCTGGGCCGTTCTCCTGTCAGCCTAGCGAAACGCGCAGCGGGTTTAAAAGGTGTGATTAAACCCGATATGCTGGCTGACCTGCTGGAGCTCTTACAGCAGGACGTGGATCTGACCGCCCTGGCCCCGCCACCCAGGGTTAAAGACGATAATAGCCGCAGTGATGGAGGTAAGCTCGTCGGTTTAACCGGGGTCGTCGAAGGTGGCGCGTCAATCGGTGCTGAAGCGCAGCGTATCATCACCGCAGAACTGAAGAAGCACTCGCCGCTCACTTCGGCGCAGCGCGTATCTTTCGATACCGCCCGTGCGGGTCTGGCGCTGGAGAGCGATACATTCCGGGTTATTGAAGAGATCAGACGTATTGCAGCATCACTCAACTGGAGACCGCTGGCTGTCGCGGCCCATGCCGCGCATAAATCGCCTGGTATCCGCCCGGAGATTGCCGGGGATGTGATCACGTTGCTGGCGCAGGATGAGGCCTTAACCACCAGCAAGCCTAGCCGTTAAGTACCTGCCGCGCTGACTACAGCTTACCTCGCGATATTGCACCAGCAGCTCAGAAATAATACCGGTATAAACGTCCGCGTTTTGCCGGTATTTTAATTCGCCCTATTTTTAGAATTAGCGATAATAGCGTTGCTTATTACGTATTTTTACACTCAGAAACCTTCGTCACATGAATAGGGTATGGTTCACTGAATAGACAAAGACGTTAAATCTGGTCAGCTACAGAAAGGAGGATTTATGTAAATGCTCTCGTTACGTTCAAACTCTTAAAAAACTGCCGCGCCTGCCTATATAAGCCAGGCTGTAGACCTGAAGTCTACAAATTTAGCGTTACTGACAATTCACAATCCAGTGAACCGGCCCACACTAAGGAGGTTATATGCGAACGCGTAACTTTAAATCTGAGTCTATGTAATCTGATCAGCTGGCGCTGCCGAGAATGGCGGACTCCGCTACCCCGGTGATAGACCGGGGTAGCAGGAAGAAAGAGTAACGATTTACCGGTTTTAAAACCAAATTTTCGTCAAATGGGATACAAGCGCCCAAGGCCGGTTCCCGTCTGACAGACCGAAGTTGTGATGTGTGCATCGCCCCCCTGGAAGTTGTTTTATTGAATTGCTGTGTGTAGTTTTGCGGGGATAATACCCCGCTTTTTTTTTGCTTATTCTTCTTCGTCACCCCACCTTCCTGTGCCATCATACGTATAGAAAATAACTTTTCACTTCTGACCCTTTTTCAGTTGAAGTCTTATGATTTGATATTCCGCTAATACACACACATTAAGGAATGAAAATGAGCAACGATATTCATAACAAAATTGCTGATGCTTTAGCTTCTGTTGGTTTAAAACTTTCCGATGGATATACCCGGGCCGCACTCTTACTGAAGATGAAAGGTTCAGTTAGTCTCAATTTTGCTGTTGATGGCAAACCTGTCACTGTCACTCTCCATATGACTGAATCGGGTGATGTTACTGCTACCACTGATTATGACGATTCAACCGCTACTGCCGCAGCAGCAGCCGCAGCCACTACAACGCCAACACAAGAGTCGGTGGAAAAACCAGCAGAAGAGTCGGTGGAAGAGCCAGAAAAAAGTAATACACGAAAAGGCCCAAGGCCTAAGTAATAACTGCGCTGGAACTACATGTTGGCATAATTATAAATATCAAAACTGGCGGGGTTAAATCCCCGCTTTTTTATGCCCGATTTCCTTCGTCACCTGAATACCCCGTGAGACTATAAGTAAACAAAACGAACAACACGGGGCAACGCCATGACCACCAGCAAAGAGAAAAATGTATTCTACGTTCACTACTATGAATCCGACTCCAGTGGTGGCGAACTGCCACTGATGCGCATTGAAGCGGAGAACGAAGATGAAGCCAACCTGATCTGTCTTCGCAACCTCGCGGATGTTTATGACGTTGATCATGACGACATCAGTCTTGAAGACGGCTTCGAAGTGAACGGCAATAGCGTTTATCTGCAAGGTATCTACCCGGCGACCTCAGAGCAGGCACTGGTAGTTGATGCGGTATTTAATATGACTTCTGTAGAACCAGTCGCTGAGGCTGTGACCGGCACGGCGGAATCCGCCTGCGGTATCAGCCTGGTCTCTGATAAGGTCTGGCTGGAAAGCTGGTTCGACCTCGAAGACAAATTTGCTGATCAGATGGCCCACGTCGCTGAAGATGACAAGTCTGATACACGCTTCTTGCTCTACCGTGACCAGGTCATCGATGTGCGTGAATGCGAGACATCTTCTGTCCCAGGCTGGGATCTCCAGTTCGGCTTGAGCGGCGGTACGCAGATGCTATTCATTCGCCTTTCTGATGATGGCGATCACGTTGCACTGGGTCTCGAATAACTGCTGCCTGCGCCCGGGCTTGTTTGCCCGGGTTGCTCCCCTCCCCTGAATCAAACCGAGTATCATGACATCATTCTGAGGAGTACCAGACGATGAGCGAAGTAAAGCACTTCAGCATCACGAAAACCGTTGATTTTTACATCAATGAAGCATCCCCGGAAATTATTGCGGGCCGCAGGATCTATCTGGAAACCGTATTGATTCCTCGCCTTCGTACCGGCCTTGCCGTGCTCAATAAGATGGGCCTGACCGAGCGTGAAGATATGGAGCTGCGCGATGTGTACCAGCGTGGCGTGGAATTTTTTGACAAATTGTTCGATGGCCCTGTCCCGCAGGCCAATACCACCACCAGCCACTAATCCGCAAATTTTGTCCTTTTTTTACCCGGCTCTGACTTCGTCACCCGGGTAACCAGTGATTTAATAAGTAAACAAAACGAACATACCAATAATCACTGGGGATGCACCATGTTTAAAAGTCTGTCTGAATTGATGACCAGCGTTGGCAAGACTGATGCGCATAAAGTCTCGATAGTCCAGGTTAAAACCGGTGTCACCTCGTGGGGCCGCAAAAACCAGTCATCCCGGCCTACGGCTGAATACCAGATCTGGATGGATACTCCTGACAACGACAGTCGTATCGTCCTGAAGCTGAATTTCGTGCTGAGTTCCCGCCGTAACCAGCCTGAGAAGAATGCGCCCCTGAATATTGAAATCAGCCAGTACGCTAACTGGGATACGGTGAAACGCGCCTGGGCGGAATGCGCTCCTGAACGCTATATGCGGCTGGAGAATGAAACGACAGATGAGTTTATGTCCACCAGCGGGGTCTGGGAAGAAGCATCCGTCATCACCAATGACATGCAGCCGGATTACCGCTACTTCTATCCAGGCACGTCCTATTACGTGGCAAACGACAGCTACTGAAGCCAGAAAACACACCATATAACCGAGGATCTACCATGACCGACGCTATCCAGACTGCCCCTGAAAGCTTCAGCCTTTCTTCCCTGACCGACCTGTATCGCACAGTGCAGGCAACCGAGTCCCACGCTCTTTCAATGATGCGTGTCCAGAGGGGGATCACCTCCTGGGGGAGCCGTCGTATAACTGACCGCCGAACTGAGGGGTTCACCGTCTTTCTGGATGCGCCGGATAACGCCAGCCGTATTACTGTTAAAACGGAGTTCGTGCTGAATGCAGCAAAGACCGGCCCTGATACGTCTAATGATCTGGTGGTGGAAGCGCGTGAACATTCAGGCTGGGATGAGAGCCGGAATTGTTTCACTGTTACCCGCGAGATCGGCGAACTGCGGGTTAATGCTGGTGGTGAAAATCATGCTGCTACACTTCGTCAGCTGTGGAAGCTGCTTCACGCGCAGGCAAAAGCCTACCAGTCCAGAAATACTGCCGGTAACGCCACCTGGCTTATGTTCTGATAAGCCCCGGGCATGGTAATGTGCGTCACGACATTACGCCGTGGCGCACTACGTTCGTTTAGAAGGAAATGAAGATGAAAATAAGCCAGCTGGAAGTCGGGATGAGTGTCTGGTCGGTTAGCCGGGTAAATATGGGCAACACCACACTTAAAACAGTTGTCGTCCACCCGGTCGTGATTGTCGAAGTCCATGATAACCACGTCATAGCCACCTGGAATGGTAACGCCCCGCGTCGTTTCGGTGAGTCCGTCGTTAAGGGCTGGAAGAAAGAAAAGCCGTTGCTGATCCGTGAAGGTTTCGGGCAAATGCGCCTGGCTACCAGGGAAGAGAAAGCGCTGGCTGGTAAGTAACCCCCTTCGTGACCTGTATGACCCGTGGTGTAATGGCTCCGACAACCTGGCAGTTTTCGCAACGCAACACTCTGCCGCAAATCACCCTCCACGGGGCCAGACAGGGAATACACGATGACCGATGCCATTCTCTCTGAAGAGCTGTACTTCAAATACCTCAACACCTACGAACGCGAAAGCAGGTTTCGCATTGACTCTTTTCGCTTTGATGGCGAGCCTCAGTGGACAACCAAATTCGGTCAAGCTCGCATCCGCCCTTCTCAGGTACGTGTACTGCTCTGCCGCTGCGGGGCAAACAACTGGAAAGACGATGGCAGGTTCGCCAATGAGTACTGCTGCGACAGCTGCGGACAGTTCGTGGAGGTGCTACAGCATAACGACCGTTGATTCGCGTCCCGGGGCCGGAGCTGATGGCTCACTGATAAACCATTTCAGACCGACATATTCATTCTGATAATACCCGACGTATCGCCTTCGTCACCTGCCGGGCCCGTGTTGTACTGGTATCAGTACAACATAAAACGAGATCACGGGGCGCATCATGCAGACACTGACCGACGTATTCAGCGATAAGGCGAATAAAGCCTTTCATTCGATTTTCGCCGATTTCCTGCCCACCAGCGCGGATGGGGTAATCACCTTTACGGTTCGCGGCTATGGCGGAAAAACTGCCTGCATGACCGTCCCCTCTGGAACCCCGGTTTTCGTCTTTGGCACTGAAGAGCTCGCCGACTTCCATCGCTCCGCCGTGGCGGGTGAATTCTACATCGTTGATCACGGTGGTTTCCGCACCCTGAATCAACAGGTAGAACGTGGCCGCGTCCCAGTCATCTACGACATCCTCTGAAGGGATCCGATTATGGCAATCGACACAGTTTACCGCCTGCGGCTCGATTTCGACGTGTATAACGGCGATGTCATCGACACCAAAGAGCAGGAAGACAAAGACCAGATCTCCATTGCGAAAATCACCCAATTTATCTTCGATGCCTCCGTTCGGCTCAAGCTTGATGCCTGCGAAACCAGCGATGGCGGGCCAGCACATGGGCCTTACTGTGTTCTTGAGCACTGCAACCGAGCTGTACTGGAACAGGCCGAAACTGAAATTAAACGCTATGTGAGACGCTTTAAAGGCCATTCACTGGAAGACTGATGAACCCGGTACATCCACCAGCATGAGGATGTACCTGACTTCGATAGCCGCTGCCGGGCTGTGCCTCCTGAGCAGCAGAGGACAAGGTACGGATATGCCAGACAATAAACCCCGGATGACTGCCGCTGAAATGACTGAGCGAGCCTATCACTTCTTCCTGGACGCAAAGGGTCTGTCCCCTCGTGCCGGGCAGGTAGACATGATGGCGTTTTGCAGCGCAGTCGTTAACGCTACCCCCGCTGAGGAGCAGTATCGCGTCGGGGTTATTGAGGCCGGTACGGGGACAGGGAAAACACTCGGGTATTGTCTGCCGCTGATCCCCCTGGCGATGGAAAAGCATAAGACGCTGATCATCTCCACGGCAACCGTTGCGCTTCAGGAACAAATCATCTCCAAGGATCTGCCAGAAATACAGGCGAGAGCGGGCCTGAGCTTCTCCTATGCGATGGCGAAGGGCCGTAGCCGTTACTTCTGCCAGATGCGCTGTGACGTTCATATGGAAAGCGAGATGAATGCCTATGGCTACATCCGCGATGATGTGGAGGATATCAGCAAGGCCTTTGCTGGTGGTCACTGGACAGGAGAGCGTGATTCCTATCCTGATGAGATCAATGAGGCGGTATGGGGTCGGGTCAATGCTATTGGCAGTCAGTGCCCTAAAAAGCGTTGCCCACATTATCACCGTTGTCCGTTCTTCCTCGCCCGCGCCCTGCTGGAGTCGGTGGATGTGGTTATCGCCAACCATGACATCGTATTGTCTGACCTGTCACTGGGAGGCGGTATTATCCTTCCCCCGCAGGAAGAGTCCATTTATGTGTTCGACGAAGGTCACCACGTTCCGCAGAAAGCAATTAACCACTTTGCGACCTCCGCCTCTCTCGATGCCAGCAGGCATTTCATGAGCGAAATCTTCGACATGGTAATGACCATGCCAGAGTCCTACGGCGGGACTATGGAAAAGCACGTGCAGCAGCTGGTGGAGCTTGCGGGCCATGCCGGTGATGAGCTCGGTGAGCTGCGGGGGACACTTTTACGCTCCCTGAACTGGCGAAACGATCACGAAATGCCAAATGGCACGGAATCGGACATCTATCGCTTCCCGGAAGGTTTCGTTCCTGAAGATATTGCGGCCCTGTTTAAGCCTGGGTTAAAGACAGTAAACGAGATGCAGAATATCGTTGTGAAAATGACGGCGATTGTAGATGAGGCCGGGCGGGATATCAGCGAGGAAGAACTGGCCCTTCAAAAGATGGCTGTCGGCGAGCTGGCAAATCGCCTGGCGGGTATGCATCAGGCTCTGGCCTCATACTGCGGGAATAAAACCGTCTCTGGTATGCCTATGGCCCGGTGGATTAACGTCCGTCGTACTAAACGCAGCACCGAAGTGGTGATTAATTGCAGTCCGGTCTATGCGGGCGAACACCTGAAATCCGAGCTCTGGTCGAAGGCTTATGCCACCATTGTGACCTCGGCAACAATCCGCTCCCTTAGCAAGTTTGACGCATTCCTGGAGCAGGCCGGTCTTCCAGTCGATACACCTACCCTGCTGGCCCGCAGCCCGTTTGATTACCAGAACAACGGCGTGTTGTTCATCCCCCGTATGCGCTCGGTTCCGACCAATCATGAAGAACATACGGCGGAGATCATCGAACTCCTTCCCAAACTGGTGCTTCGGCTTCAGGGTTGCCTCGTGCTGTTCGCCTCCCGCAGGCAGATGGAAGAAGTCAGCAAGGCGATGCCTCAACACATTTCACCGCTTCTGCTGATACAGGGGGCACTTCCAAAACGGGAAATACTGCTGCGCCATAAGCTCAGAATCGACCGTGGTGAGCCGAGCATTATCTTTGGTATGGCTTCTTTCAGTGAAGGGGTGGATCTGCCTGGCGTGTACTGCAACAACGTCATCATTGCCAAGCTGCCTTTTAGCGTTCCGACCGACCCGGTGGGCCAGACCCTGACGGAGTGGCTGGAGAAAAACGGGCGTGATGCTTTCCGGGAAATCTCGATACCGGAGGCCTGCCTCAAACTGACCCAGTCCGTTGGTCGGCTTATCCGCACAGAGAGCGATACCGGCGCGGTGACTATCCTGGATAAACGCCTGAAGACAAAAGCCTACGGGAAAGACATCCTCGCATCCCTGCCCCCTTTCAGGCGCGAAATTCGTTAATCAACAGTCGAGAGGTTGCTATGCATAAAATTGAATGCCCACGCTGTCTGGGTGGTAAGGGTGAGATCCGAGCGTTCCGGCACGTTCAAGGCGGTGTGTGTTTTCGCTGCAAGGGCCGGGGGTATGTCGAGGTGAAAACCATCCCGAAGCCTTCTATCCGGTTTGTTGCTATGCAGAAATGGGCAAATCCAGAGGACGTTAACTACAACAATGGGGATTTTATCAGGACGTTCTATTTCAAGGCCCGAAGTCAGGCTGAAGCAACAAAGAAGCTTCAGAAAAAACTCGGCGCGTCAGGTCGTGAGTTTTATGCCACTCCTGCGGATGATGTCCAGCAATAAATGGGGGCGTTTTGTAGTGGTTTATTCACTCTGAAATCTATCACTCTGGTTATGATTGGTTTCGAAACAAATGACAGGTGGTAACACATGAAAAACCAGGCTAAAACACAACATTCTGTTTTTAAGTTCATTCGAGCTGCGATTCCGGTAACAGTTCTATCGGCTATACAGTACGCTGTCATTTCTACATTGCTGGTGGTTGGAAAAATTGACCTTCAATGGTCGGAACTCGCTACATCACTTCCGTTATGTATTATTGCAATATTCTCAACAGCATTTGTATTTTACGACCCAAATGAATATGAGTACTTTCTTTCAGTGCTGGGAATGCTTACCGTTTGGGTTTTAGTGTTTATTGCATCAATACTCCTACTTGTAATCGCGCGAGGTTTTTCCTTCATCACAAGCAATTATGTAACATATGCTGAATTGGCTTCCTATTCCATACAGATAGGAATGATGATTGTATTTTACTTCAAGAGGGATAGTCTTAATCAACAGACCCTATAGATACAGTATTTCGCGATTAATATTATCATTGAACATTAACGCACAAAATTTACCCCCACGTCATACAAGGTTACCGATGCAATGAAAAATAAAATTATCGATGCAAAACTTGCATTTTTTAAAGTAGAGGGAACTCCAAGTACTGGTCACGTTGTGGTTATCGGGAAACCATCATCTGGGAAAAGTTTCTGCCTTACTGATGAAATAACGCGTTTGTTAAAAGCAGGTAAAAACCACGAAAATTAATTTGAATATTGCAAGCGGGGTTTGCTATGACATCAATTATTACCACTTTATATGAAAAACTTTCATTTCGTGTGCTCGCAGTTCCGCTGATTATTTTCAGCATTGAATTTTTGATATGGGCAGTGCTTATTCGAGAAAATGTTATATCCGGGGACTGGCCTTTGTATAGAACTTGTTTGTTCGCTTGTTTTTCCTCGCTGATTATAACTGGATTCACATTCCAGAATCCTGAAGGCAGTGATTTCCTAAAGGCAGCAGCAGGTCTCCTTGGATGTCTGGCCTTGGGGGGATTGATAATTATTATTTATTATATTGGCACTCTCGAATTTCCGATTATCACTGCCAAGATGGTTTGGATTTTCATGATGGCAAGCTTTACGTCTCAGCTTTTCACTTGCCTGATGAAATCGATGACTGATTAATTTGAAGTTCAGCAAAAACAATTGCAGAGCAAAGTTATTTATTCACTCATTTTGCGATCTAAGTATGCTTACGCTGAAGTAACCGAAAAGTACCTTTCTTGAAAAGTTTTTTCGGGATTTTAGGAGAAATGGATAATGGCATTCTCACTTACTTTCCATCAATACATTCTGGAGTAATAACATGTTTACTTTAGTTCTCGTGATTGGGCTTTATTCAAGTGGTCTTAATCCAAGTGGTGTCACCTCTCAGAAAATACCTGACTACAAAACCTATGATGAATGCCAGAGTGCCGCGCCTAAAGCAAAGCGTGGGGAAACTATCACCATCTTAAGTTATTGCATTCCCCAGCCTGCGGATAAGACAAAGGCGTAAAGGCTTCGCTATATGTGAATTATCGAAGGGGTGTCCATTTCATACCCGATTACTTCGTCAATTGTCGACCGGTGGGATAATAGGATTAAAACAGTTTTTAGCTTCACGATATTATGGAGAAACCGCCGTCATGCACCCATTCGATTCGGTCAGAGTAAAACTGAGTTTTGCCGGAAAGCCACCAGCGGCTTTACTGCAAAGCGCCCTATTTCTTGAAAATCAGCGTCCCGAATCCTCCAGTTGGAGCGACCCGGGCACGGCGGGTAATACACTGCTTCGCGACATCCTCCGGTCACAACCGGTTGAACTGAGCACTCTACAAGGCGTGGTTAATCTGACTACTGGCAACCTCGGTAAAGCCGAATGTAGTGAGTTGCTTGCACTGATGGGCCTTCGTAGCTTCGGTGAAGAAGCTGCTGAGTTAATGGTTCGCAATGCGTCAATGGTTTTTGCGAGTGGACAGGCTAATGCAAAGAACCTGATTCGCATGGAAGTCACTAAATCACACCTTACTTCTGATAAGCAGGTCATTGTCAGTACTGAAACCCTTGAGCGGCGTATGTACGTCATGAACAGCAACGGTATCTGCTTCGTCGTTGAGCCTGAGATCTGCCTTGATGCCGAGAAACTGCCGGGCGCGGATTTCTTTATCACTGAAGACGAAATGGATGCTGCGGGCGTGAGCCGCTGGGGTGAAAACGGCAGTCAGCACTGGCGATGCATGGTTACCTGGTTCAATGGCAGTAGCACCATCATGAACGAAATGGGACACATGTACGAGCTCGGTGATGAACCTGAAATTCGGCTCAATAGCTTCGGTGGATAAAGCCCACCAGCGAGGAAATACGATGAGACACGATAACGTCAAGCCCTGCCCTTTCTGCGGTTGTTCATCTATCCGGGTTCGGGAGATTTCGAATAATTTTCGCGCCTGCTGCAATTCCTGTGAGGCCACGGTGGCGTTTCAGGACTCCGAACAAGCCGCTGTGACGCGCTGGAATACCCGCGCTGAAGAGAAACAATCTGGCGGACTCCAGTCAGCATAAATTAAGCCCCGGGCTGCTCTGGGCCTGAATACCGATAAGAGGAAACACCGACATGAAATTTTACATCAGCGACGTTTTATGGAAATCCGGGCAGGCATTCATTTTCTCGTTTGTCACTGCTCCGGCAGTTGCGTTACTGCTCATTCTGTTCTGCACAGTTCTTACCAGTTCACCATCCAAGGTCTTCCTCGATCAGGCCCGTAGTCTGGTTGGAAATGCCACCAGCACCTCGGTCATGGTTTGCCCTGAAGAGAAAGCAGTGTTTGCCGCGTTCCGCTCCTCAGAATGCCAGCGACACGTGGTGAATGCCGATGATGCCATTAAACAATGGGACTCGCTGTTGCTCAAAGGCTACCTGATAGTGGCGGGTATCGCTCTTATCTGCTGGATGGTAAGCGAGGCAGTTAACTACCGCAGAAAGCCGTGGCGCTATGGGATCCGTCCCTCTGATATGACATTTAGCTATACAAAACTCGTGCCGAAAGAATCCGATGATGACGCGGATAAATAACCACTCATTTAGCACGGCAGACAGCCGGTCAATGCCAGCAGCACAGGGGGCAGTATGGGTAGACCTACAGGCAATATCGTCAGACTCACAAAATCAACAGGCCGCAGCAGCGACTTTTTCGGGCCATGTGAGTTGTGTGGAAAACATATGTCAGAAGCATTCCGTACCCGAAAAGCGCGTGAGTGGCAGCGTGAAAATGGCGAACTCTATTACGGCCATGATTCCGCCGTCATGTATGCACATGAAAAATGCATTCTGAATCTGGAAAGCAAATTTACCTCAAATTAACGACTGGTGAGATTTATGAAAATACCTCTGGGTAAGACGTTCCCAATTTTTTTTATCTTATTGGTGGTGGTGCTGGGGGGCGCTATCGCCGAGAAACTGCTATGGGAGGGACACCTCTATCCCGATTTTCTTATCAGTGATGCCTATGTGGCGAAAGATACTCAATTGCAGGCCAGTAACGACACAACACTGTTGAAGCAGTGCTACGCTCAGCACTTAACTGGATGTGAAAAGTATTATAGAAGCTTCAGCCAACTGGAGGTCAGGGGTAACGATCTCAAGTCGCTGTGTAAAGTCCTGACAAATAACACTGATCTGGACGTCTTTCAGAGTGATGCTCAATTGCTGGTTCGTTGCTCACGATGGAATGTTTTCCGTGTAATTCCATTTAAACCTACAGATAACGCAACTGATAAATTTAAGCCAATGGTCGATATGGTTGGGAGCTGGATGGCCTACAACCGGCTCTCAAAAGAGCTACTTCATGAAGATCCGGTCGATATCTTTTTTGTTGGACTGGATGAGGGAAAAAAGCAACTATCCCTGAAATATTGCTTTACCGGGGTTGATCAAATTCCTCCTCAAGTAGCTTTCCAGCGATGTGACACCGAGTCGGATACGACTAAAACCCAGAGTGACAAATCATGATGACATTTCTCGCTAATTTGCATCGCCATACTACGGCCTGCCGCAGCTTCGCATTCTTCACTCTGGTCTCCGGCCCGGCGATTGCTTTATTTATCACGTTCATCTGCATGAACTATTCAGGTTCACCTTCAGCGCATCTGGTTAGTGCAGCCAGGGCTGTCATTGATGGTGCTCCGGTCGGCAAACTAATGGTATGTACCGAAGAGCCACAATCCACGACTCCCCCGACACTTATCGAATCTCCCTGCGTTCGCGAGGCGGTCGATGAATCAATAGTAACCGCGAAGTGGGATTCAAACTTCCGAATGGTTTACGCAATGCTTGCTCTGCTTTCTTCTGTTATCTGGTGTCTAGTGAGCGCCACACGAGCGAACATATTCAAGGACGCTAAACCCCCTACTCGATAAGCCTGTCAATTCTCAAATAAAATGATGAAAAGTTGTGAAATTAAGGAGTGATGATGAACATAAATTACAGTATTAATAACAGTGTGCTCATGATGATGAGTGAGTTTATGATTACAGCTTTTGTAATCGTAATACTTTTTGTGATTGTATTAGTATATAACAAAGCGTTTAAGTCTGAATTAAGCATAAAAATATTTTGTTTTAGTCAGTTAACAGCCATTTTCATTTCCGTATTAGAAATAAGGTAATGACTCCAACTTACTGATAGTGTTTTATGTTCAGATAATGCCCGATGACCTTGTCATGCAGCTCCACCGATTTTGAGAACGACAGTGACTTCCGTCCCAGCCTTGCCAGATGTTGTCTCAGATTCAGGTTATGTCGCTCAATGCGCTGAGTGTAACGCTTGCTGATAACGTGCAGCTTTCCCTTCAGGCGGGATTCATACAGCGGCCAGCCATCCGTCATCCATACCACGACCTCAAAGGCCGACAGCAGGCTCAGAAGACGCTCCAGTGTGGCCAGAGTGCGTTCACCGAAGACGTGCGCCACAACCGTCCTCCGTATCCTGTCATACGCGTAAAACAGCCAGCGCTGACGTGATTTAGCACCGACGTAGCCCCACTGTTCGTCCATTTCAGCGCAGACAATCACATCACTGCCCGGTTGTATGCGCGAGGTTACCGACTGCGGCCTGAGTTTTTTAAGTGACGTAAAACCGTGTTGAGGCCAACGCCCATAATGCGTGCACTGGCGCGACATCCGACGCCATTCATGGCCATATCAATGATTTTCTGGTGCGTACCGGGCTGAGAGGCGGTGTAAGTGAACTGTAGTTGCCATGTTTTACGGCAATGAGAGCAGAGATAGCGCTGATGTCCGGCAGTGCTTTTGCCGTTACGCACCACGCCTTCAGTAGCGGAGCAGGAAGGACATCTGATGGAAATGGAAGCCACGCAAGCACCTTAAAATCACCATCATACACTAAATCAGTAAGTTGGCAGCATTACCAGAAATAACAACAAAAAGAACAAATGCTGGAAGTATCAGTATTACATGGAGTGACGGCATCCATCAGTTTTATACTCACGTTTTTCTGGGGTTTGCTTTTTCTTTCTTACTTTTTTTGCTTGGTCTTTATGACTACAAAATGAAAGGCAACAAAGATGGTTTAAAGGATTGCAAAAAACATGTTTTACCGTGTTTCATAGGGAGTTGGTTCGTATTAATAATATTCTTTTTCTCCGCTTCGCCTTTGCGCTATGAGGAGAATTTGATTACGGATGCTCGCGTCGTAGCTTCGGATCCCAATCGAACCACAATTATCTATGCTGATGGGTTCTACTGGCTATTTGATATGGATAGAAATGAATTTGATAAGTCTATATCCAGAGAGATAGTCAGAGGCAACTACAAGATGTTATGTACTTCAGATACACCAGCTACCTGCTGGGCGGGCAGAAAATTCCCCAAAAACACATCACTGGATAAAGTTTTATGAAAGATTGTAACGCTGAGAAATATAGCTATTCATGTCTTTTCGCAGCGGTATTTAGACCAGGTGAAATGCCTGTCATTTCCGCGTTCCGGGCGCGGTATTGGGCTCTAATCATTCGATGGGCATTGCGTTTCGGTTACACCGTTTGCCTGATTGGCAGCACTGGAACCGGAAAAAGTTACCTCATCGAAAGAACGCTACCAGGACGGATCATTGATGCCCGACTGTTACTGGTAAAGAATGATTGGCATGGCCCTGTGCCATTCAGTTTGCGCGGTGCAAAGCCCGGCCCAGTTGGCATTGATGAGTCGTCCAGCTTTTCAGAGGAAACGCTGCGTCAGAACGCGGAGAACCTGAAAGAAAGAGGGGTAGTGTATACAGCACAAAGCATTGATAAAGCAGCTAAAGTTGCAGCCAACCTGCCAAACAGGCGTGTGTTGCTTATCATGATTGGAAAAACGTAGCCTCTGCGGTCTAGGCCATCTGACCTGCTGAACTGACGCAGTAGACTCTCTCGGAGGCAAACAAATTTGCTGGTGGGATAAAATGGGCGCATACTTAAAGCACGTGTAATCGACACGTGCTTTTTTATTGGAGGACACATGCAGGCTACAGCTGCTCGCCAGAAAAAAACCGTCAGTGTCACCCTTGAGCCAATGCTCGTACAGCAGGCAAAAGACGCTGGGATTAACTTGTCCGCCACGCTGGCAGAAGCGCTTCAGAGCAAACTGAAGGCCAGTGCAGCGGAAGAATGGAAACGACAGAATCGTGCTGGTATTCAGGAGTTGAACCGCATCACTGAAGAGCATGGGTTACTGTCTGACGAATACAGGACGTTCTGATAATGCAATATACCGTTTACCGCAATCCCGGCAACAGCCAGGCATACCCTTACCTGCTGGATATACAGAGCGACATCATTGGCGAGTTAAATACCCGCCTGGTGATCCCCCTTCATCGGCTTAAAAAAGGAGCCTCGGCCCCGGTTGCGCGATTAACTCCGGTCATACAGGTGGAAGGGAATGACGTTATCCTGATGACGCATGAAATGGCTTCAGTCCGCGTGAAGCAGCTCGGTCAGGCGGTCATGGACGCATCTCCGTTCCGGCACACTATCAAAAGTGCGGTGGACTTCCTGCTGGATGGTTTCTGACAGAGATAATGAGCGAGAAAATGATGAAGCAAAATGAACTGCTGGAAGTGGCAAAAGCCATGCGCGATTATATTGATGCCCTCCCTACCGATGTCGTTGCAGCATTACCGGTGATGCCGGGATTTGATCGAGACTGGGCCGACGAAGTCATTTACGAAGCCGAATCCGCCAGCAAATAACCCCCCGTCTGCGCCCGTTTCATCTGAATTCGGGCCGTCACAATCTTTCTGATTTTATTGAGAAAACAGCCTCTTTTTGTCCCCTTTTTTCCTTCGTCAGCAGACTCAGTCGTTCGATAATAAAAACAGACCAACACAACCACTGAGGTGTTTCATGTTAGCGATTATCCCGGCAGCAGGCACTGACAAGGTTTTTAAAACCTCCCTCAAACACGTGCTCGATGAGGACTTCCTGTTTGCAATGGCTTCAAAAGCAAGCGCGACGTACATTTCATCCCATATCAGCGATGACGGTGAGGGCACAGTGTTTTTCAGTCTGAGCGACTGGGATAACCTCAAGCCTTCCTTATCGGCTGATGGCTGGGATGGCGATACGATGCCCGGCTTCATTGATTTGCTGGATGCAATCGCAGCGCAGGGCTATAACACCGTCGAATTCCACATTTCTCACCCACTGGTGGTTGGCGCGGTCTGGTTCACCGATGAGTATTACTTCACGGTTACCCCGCTGGCGTATGACCTTGCCACGCTGGATGGTCAGTTTGTTCTGCCGGATGGCTCTTCCTACCGGCTGGATGACCTTGATGAAGTCAGCTATGACGAAATGACCGACTACTTTGACGGCATTATCGAAGTCGATGGCGATACCATGCTGGGTGTAAAGCGTAACGACGATGACACCGTAAACGTCAGCAAAATCGAAAGCTAACCCCTCCTCCCCGGTGTCGGTATCCGCCGCGCCGGGCTATTTTCCTGCCATCATCCTCTGGAGTGTTTCATGAAAGACCGTTTTTATCTGGTCAGCTTGCGTGACACCGTTGGTAGCAATACCGCTTTTCATAGCCATCACGGCAGAGGTTACAGCACCGATCAGCGTAATGCCCGGGTTTACACCCGCGAGGAAGCACAACGCGCATGGAATACGGGACGGGAGTTTGACCTGCCGGTTGATGCCGATGCAGTCGACCGCCATCTCGTGTTTCATGTTGATCATCAGTTTGTACCGGGAAAAACCATTCTCTCCGAAAGCGCCACCAAATATGTCGGCTTCGTTAATGGCCAATGGGACGGAAACGATCTGTTCTGGCTGGCTGATGCGGGTACTACCACGGATTTTTCCCTTGCCAGAGTTTTTGACTCACCACAGGCAGATAGACCTGATGTCGTCTGGTTACCCCATCACATCCCTGACGCTGCAAAGCGCCCTACCTTCAGTGTTGAGCGGATAGACCGCCGTAAAATGACGCAGGGGGCCGGTCTGCTGATGCCTGCCTGGCTGAAACGCCAAAATCGCCGACAGTCAAAGGGGCTGACTCGCTGGAATTGCCCCGGGTGTGGCCGTATTTCATGGCAACAGAATCCGTATGATTTTGATGGTTGCCGGTTCTGCATATAGTCAACTACCGCGAGAGGCCTCTATGTTCCGATTATTACAGAAGTGGTTAGTCAGGTTTACCTGTCAGGACGATATAGATTGTATGTCGACCCGGCGCTCTGCGGGCGAGTTCTGGCTGGAAATAGATGCCCGTCGTCACTGGATTTTCCTGGACATCGACGGTGTACTCCACCGGGCGGAAAACGGGTCACTGGAGTTTATGCCTGTGCTGGATCACGTGCTGACGCAATGCCCGCAGACGGGAATTATCCTTTCCACAAACTGGCGTACCGGCGTACCCCGGGAGATGGTGCTGAGTCATTTCCCTGCGGGTATACGCGATCGGATTGCTGGACTCAATCCCGATCTGGATGGGCTGGTGAATAACCACGTGCGTTATCACGAATGCATGGCGGTCGTTAAACGGTTCGGCCTACAGCATTACACCTTCGTGGACGATACCGCTCGACTCTTTCCAACTGACTGCCCTGCCCTGTTCCTGACTCACCGGCACGAGGGGCTGAATGCAACGCAGGGTAGCGCTTTGATAGACCGGATTCGGTTAATGAAATGACCGGTTTAAGGCTGAATACAAATTATTAATGAGGATGCGTTATGAATGAAATCCCACAATACGTCTATGACCTGATCGGTATTTGCCTCTTTGTTGGAATGTGGGTCGGAGGCGTTCTGCTTATTTGGTTTATTTTCTCTAATGGAGAGAGCGACGAATAGCCAGGCAACTGGCGCAACTGATGTTGCAGGATGGCCCCAACAATATCTTACCTGCTTACGCTCTGATTACCCGCGCAACGCTTCGTCAGAAGCGGAAAGCTGGGATAATGAATATATCCCGTATACACCAGGCTATCCCAATGAAAATTACTGTGTTTACTGCCCCTGATTGTCCGAAATGTCGCATGACGCTTACCCGCTTTTCTCTGGCTGGGGTGGACGTGAATGAGATCCCGCTGGTGGACAACGCAGATCTCGTTCGCCTGACACAAAATACCGGTGCGCCGCTGGTGGTGGTGGTCAACGATTCGGGCCGTGTGACGGGTTGGGGTGGGTTCCGGCCAGATCTTATTGCGACAACTGCCAATGGCTGGAGTGTCGGGTCACTCGATATCCCCCCGTCGCTGGTTAATCACGTCCTTCACTGAGGTAAACGCCATGCACAATATCTCTGTCGAAATCCCTGCGGCCCTCGGCGTACATCCTCCTTCAGGAGCGGATGTCGTGCTTATAGACGATCTGAATAACGCCCTCGCCGGTGCTGGCTTACCGCAACTGAAGATAGAGCCGATAACGTGGACACCGCCATCAGGCCGACCGGTGATCTACCGGTCTGAGGTTCCCGATATCCTGCGCATTGCAGGTATAAACCCTGACACCTCTGACATGGTGAAAACCTTCTGTTCCGGGCCACTGCCGATTGACGATAACGAGCTGGATGCCCTTCTGGAGATGCGCGAACGGGACGGTCATAGCGAAAGCTTCAGGATCGCGCTCTGTGGGGCGCTGGACGCGATTCTCATTCGACTCTACTCAGCAGAGCGTCAGCTTCGTTGAAACGCCAGTAAAGACGCTGGTGGCCTCATATGAGGTATCAATCGGCTCGGTTCCGTCTCAATAATTTAAAGAGAGCACGGTATATGAGTCCTGAAGAAGAAAAAGTGCTGCATCAGCGGCTGATACAGCTTGGCGATATGATGGGGGATGGCCTGCACTATGAGCGCGACGGTCAATGGATCACCCGGGAGTACAAAGCCACGTTGCGGGCGCTGGGGCTTTTGAAGGCTCCCAAGCGTAAGCATAACCCGACCAAAACACTCGCTGTGGATGAGCGAATGGCACAACGTGTGAAGGACGTAGCCTGTACCCAGTGCGCCGGGAAACTGAAACAGGTGCGCTCCGGGTCTCTGAAAGCGCAATGCACCCGGTGCAAAACCAAGTTCACCCTCCTGAAAACCATTAAGTAACTATACCCGCAGCTGGTGGTCACCCCACCAGCATAAAATATACCCGAAACTGTGACACCTGCGCTTGCCTGCCTCAATGTCGTGATAGCTGACAACCCCCACGAAGAAAACAAACCTCACACCTGCGATCGTCGTGATGCAACGATTTTGTCGAGCCAATTATATGAAGAGACTGTTATGAAAGACTTCCATTTCCTGTATGTCGAACTCCTGGTCGAATTGCTTCGACTGGTCAATTTTCTTCTGCCGTTGTGGTTTGGTAGTTGAAAATAGCAGGTAATACCCGGGCAAGACCTTCCCGTTTTTTTAAAATAAAAGGGCGCACATAGCGCCCTGTCAGAAAGGTATTTTGAAGCAGCAGACTACTTACGAAACTCCCATTGTTTAATCAGCTTTTTGACAAACGTCTCGCCATAGATCTCATGTGACTCCATGTATGCACAAAGCTGTATCAGGGTCATCATGCCATCGCGAAGGGTATCGCATGACTCGTTACGGCAATAGGCCGTGAGTTTGTACATATTCGCCCCGCAAACGTCCGGGTTGTAGAGATTAACAATCAGGCTTGCCGCGAATTTCTTTCTCTCTGCGATAGCGCCCAGATAAGCCAGCTCCCTTTTCAGGTCTTCCGGGATAGGTGTGACAGCACACGCTCGCGGGTTCAGGTTTATCTGGATATGGTCAAAGTCGAGTTCCTGCATTGTCCTGGTTCCTTCTGCTGATATTCGGTATCCGTCTGCCGGGCCACACGATTCTGCATGTAATGCCCTTCATATCACCATTGTACCGGATACCTGCAATTTGCCCCGTAACTACCGGTGCTGATGATAAAAAATATCTTTATTTTGCGAACGATATACACCAGTCCGTCCTGATTTCGTCAGCTGAATTGTGCCGGGTAAGCTGGTTGCCATGTGAGTGACCTAATGGAGAACACCATGCAGCACACTGCAACCACACACCCGCAACCGGCTAACACCGTGAGTATCGTCAGTACGACCTACGGTCAGACGCTGGTGGTACTGAACGGGAAATGTCTCTACTGCGCACCACCAGAGCGAGGAGACGAAGCCCGGCAGCTGGCATCAACCACTGCCGGGGCACTCAACGTGCCGGTCGATGTCGTCCACCTCGATACATTTGCTACCGATACAACCGAAAGCCAGCTGATGGCCCGCTTTGAAAACCAGAATGCCGGGCCGTGGTATAGCCATGCGTTTACCATCGCGTTCAGTGTTGAATACCCGGCGAAGAGTAGCGATGACATTCCACCAGCGGAATTACACCGTGCATTGATGAAGCGGGCCAGAGAGTTTACCGGTGATCTGGATGCGCTGGTGGAAGCCTGCGGGGCATCTTATGACAGTTATCAGATGGGGTAACTCCTGCTGGAAATGACCGCATTCTGCTGGCGTTTTCAATGAGATATCGCCAGCCGCTTTGGTAGAGTTTTCCAGATAGCAAGCGAACATCATAGCCAGTGGCAAGAGGTAAACCTATATGAATTCTGTCTGTCTTGATTACGAGAAAGTGGATTTTCTGGCGAATCTCCTGATCCCCACCCTCGCCAGACACCCCATCAGTAACAGTTTCCCGGAGCGCGGCCTCGCACTTAAGGAAAAGCACCCTGAGCTGGTGGGCTGGCCCGAGCGCAAACTGGGTGAAGTGGAAAATTACCAGAATGCACTGTCCAGACAGCTACCGAGCCTGAACAGCATGTCCTTGCCGGAGTTTATCGACTTCATTCTCACCCCGCATGTCGCGGAGTATGTTCTTGAGCAGGTTGGCACTCCGCTTGCTGAAGAAACCATGCAGCTGTTTATGGCGAAAGTGAAGGCATAACGCGGTTTTCAGCCCCATATACTCCAGATCATAACCGGCCTTAATGGTCGGTTTTTTTTGTGAATTTTCTGCCCCGAAAGCCTTCGTCACCTGCGGGGAGCGTGGTTAACTGGTTATGTAAACAAAACGAACAACACACATAACTACAGGGGTCTACCATGTTAAATCCAGCTATCTGCGCCATGTTCATGTTTCAGGGCTTCCAGCATGAAGTCTCCCGTCTGACCGCATTATCAGTGGCTAATCCTATCCCCCTCACCTTCAACTGTGACAGCGTACAGACAATGATCTGTGAAACGCTGGCTGGTGGCGAAATTGAATGTGCTCACTGGATGTTGGATGCCGCAGAGCAGATCTGTAAAGCCTGCGAACCTGCGTATCAGGCATCTGAAGAACCGGGAGTCTGGTACTACGACATTGCTG
Source organism: Citrobacter freundii complex sp. CFNIH4 (assembly GCF_002934505.1). Taxonomy (NCBI): domain Bacteria; kingdom Pseudomonadati; phylum Pseudomonadota; class Gammaproteobacteria; order Enterobacterales; family Enterobacteriaceae; genus Citrobacter; species Citrobacter freundii complex sp. CFNIH4. The sequence continues at coordinate 98,230 of NZ_CP026234.1, read as the reverse complement.
AACGTCTGGGCGCTGAAGTGGCCTGCCGTTGCGTAAAAGGTGATATCAGCACTGACCAATTGGTCGCTGTTGCAGTTAACCTCACTGAGTCATGGAACACGCTGAGCGAAGACAGCAATCAGGAGCCTGATTGCGGATCATATGAAAATACCGTCAGGACGTTGGTAGAACGTGCTGATACAGCAGAAGCGGCTTGCGTAGAAGCAGTCAGAATCCTTGATGGTGGTGAGCGGCAGGCGTTATCAAAGGCGATAGCAATTCTTCGCCCTGTGGCCGCAACGTTGCAGTAGATAGTGGCAGAACACCAATACACACAACACTCACTACAGGAAAATGACCATGAAACTCACCGTATCGACTCGCCCGGTAAGAATTGAAGGGAATTATGTCTCTGTCGTCTTTAATCGTTCCCATAACTCCATGCCGGAAACAGCAGAGGTTAAAAATGCCGATCAGGCGCGGGCATTCATCAACGATTACATCGCCCGTAATATCAACGAAACGCCGATGCATCTGGTGCTGACAAAAGAGGGCCGGGCATTTGGCGGGTTCGACGCGCTGAATAGTAGCCTTCCGCCCGCGATTGAATCATCAACCCGTTTGTAATGACTGACTGGTGGCGCTCAGTGAGGAGCGTCACCCGGCATCACGGAGGGAGTTGCAAGAGTTCTGATTAGCCTTTCCTGACCCACGCCCAAAGCATCGCACCCGCCAACACCGTCAGCATCAGAGCAAACACGGAACCAACCAGACTCGCATCGCCATTCTTGCCGGAGTAACCGCAGGTTTGAGATGCGTCACCAACTGCCTGACAAATTGAATCGGGATCAAGTCCCCAGTAGACAAAGGCGAACAAGGCAATTACAGAGATAAACGCTTTAGCGACTTTCGCTTTCTGAATCATCAGAGACACCTCAGTTCGTCAATGCCGGGGAGTTGCCTGTGTGTTATTTCAGGCGGGAATCAAACCGGAACGGAATTTTCTTAACCGTAGCCATCAGGTCAAAGAGTTCAGGGTGTGCCGGATTCAGCAAGTAGTTAAATTCAACCGGAGACAACGCACTTGGAATACGCAGCGCGATAGAAGAACCGCTTTCAGCCCAGTTATCACCGTAGAGCGCCAGCTCAGCAGGAGCATCCTCACTCGCCCAGTTATCAGGGAGACGGCTCATGTCGAAGGTCTGGATCTGATCATCCGGTACATCAAGACTCAGCAGTGTAAAGTCGTCCAGTAACTGCGGCGCGTGAATGTGTACCAGCGTTTCAAGCATGGTAAGGCTGGCCGTTTCAGACAGGTAGACCATTGCAGTGCCTACGCTGTTCCAGCGGCCCCCCGTTTCTTTCGCACCCAGACCAGACCACGCAGTCATCAGATAACGGGTCTTGGTCAGTCGGTAAAGGATCACGAGTATACCCCGTGCTCAATACGCGTAATCAGGCGCATCACTTCAAGCGCACCTGTCTCAGAAGAAACAAGCTCTGCCGGTGATTTCCAGCTCAGACCACGGTTCGCTTCGTTCAGCCATTTGTGCGCCGCTTCTTTGTCACCTTCAAACAGCTCTACAGCGCGTTCAATTACGCGGATAATGCGCACCAGACGTTCGCTCTGATCGGCAGTGAAACGGTCTTTGATGCTACGATTAAACGTCGTATTAGGTATACCCGACATTTTGCGCAGCTCAGACGGCGTGATGTTAGCCCATTCAGAAATGTGCTTAGCTACTGTGCCATCGAGACCGTGATTGATTTTATCCATCAGCGCGATACCGTCATTATCCAGCCCAGCAACCTGCCATAAGCAGTGCTGATTCGTTTTGGTAACGTCTGGAGAAAAAACTTTCATCGTCATAACTAGCCCTCCCATTTGGTAATTCAATTATACCATATGGAACACTAACGGCAATCTTTTAACCATCAGACAACCTCAGCGCCCTTCGTCACCAGCCCCACCTGCCAGATAATAGGTCAATAACGACAAAACTATGACAGGGGGCATCATGCCGAATCTCTTACGTTATGACCAACTGGACTCCTCACGTCAGCCAGCAGCGCGGGCATCAGCCGCTAGTGGCGAATTATGGTGTGCCCGCAACAACGTAAAAAAGCAGGCGGCAGCGTCAAAGGCCGCAATTCACCAGGCAATCAATGATCAGCACCGCATTACCCGGCTGCGAAACACCTTTTCGCTCGCGAAGGATATGCGTGAAAAGCCGGTCGTCTGGATTGAAAAGCGCATCCTCGAAAATCTGTGCATGTTCAATGAGCAGGACGATATGTACCTGTTCACGCAGCAGAACTTTGTCAGCAAACTCTGAACCTCCGGCCCGGCTCGTCGGGCCATTAAAAGGAAACCGATATGACAGACTTCATTGATAAACTGGCAGCGAATGGTGTGGCCTTTACCCTTCAGGACGGACGAATCATCGTTGAAGGCGATCTTCGTGTCGGGTTTACGCTTGAGCCAGAAGATCCGGCAATTCCCTGCGACTATATTCCCGCGAATCTGACCGTGACGAACACCCTGACCATTCTGTCGGGCATTCATAGCATCCCTGCCGGGCTGGTGGCCCGCAATCTGTTTATCAGCTACTCTGAGCTGGAATCTCTCCCTGACAACCTGACCATTACCGGTACGCTCATGGCGAATTCTTCACGTCTTAAGTATCTGCCGGAAAATCTGACGGTGGGCCGCGTTCTGGACATCATGTGTACTGATATCGCCTATCTGCCGGATACGCTGAAAGTAGCTGGCAGTATGATGCTGTCAAACACCCGTATTACCACTTTGCCGGATAACCTGCATCTTGAAGAAAATCTGGCCCTCGAAGCCATGCCGTTGCAAGCGTTGCCAAAAAACCTGAAAGTGGGCCACAGCCTGTATCTGGATGCTGTGGCTCTGAAGCGGATCCCTGAGTGTATATCGTGCCCCGTGATTAACCTGGTTAACCCTGGTAATTTTGAAAATGTCGCGTCAGTCACCGGTATCGGCGGAAAGCCTAACCGCCATGTCTATGCGCTACGTACAGCGCTTGGCGTTCGCGTATGCATGTACGATTTGTCTGTAGACCCGGAAATATTTGGTCTGCTGGTACGTGGCATCTATGATGAACCCACGGCTGAACTACTTGATAAGGCCGCACAACAATGTATTCAGCGTCTGGAGGATATGTATGCTTCTGAAAACGCAGTTCGGCACTGACTCGGGTATGATTTATACCCGGAAGGTGTATCTGCATTACACCGACACTGACGGGCATTCACGCAGCAAGCTGATAAAAGGTTACTACTACCCGGGCGAAGTCCCGGTTGAGTCGTTTTCAGAGCGGGCACTTGCTCCTGGTATGCGCCAGCTGTTGAGTTGCCGCTGCGGCGCAATAAACTGGGTCGCAACTGGTGGTATCAACGAATACCAATGCGACTGCTGCGCAAAGGAAATAACCGTTTACTGACGGTCTGCACGGGGATACCGTTCGACCGGCATACCCATGACAATAAGAGCAGGTGCTAAATGACAAAAGAAGAATCACAATTTTATGCTGGTGCAATCTGGGCCGCATCGACCATTTACCGGATGCATTCTGACTCGGTGGTAGCGAAAGATTTTCTCCGTGAAATTAACGATCTGGATGTGGCAGCAAAATGTGGTGCTGAGTACGACGTTCTCCCATTACGCCTGTTTGTTTTGCGCGATTTACCATTGGGCCACGATGCGGATTATGAAGCCATCAGCTTCGGGCCGGTAGACCGTCACGGCAATATCATCTGCGATCACTCTCAGACTTCGGTCACCGATATCTCCGGCCAGCGAGCGTATGGGGTTTATGCCCGCCGTGCGGGTGAGTCGAATCTGACGCTCATCGACAATCTTGATGATGAAGAAGAAGCCGAACCACTGGCGAAGGTGCTGGCTGAACAGCTCCAGCAAATCAAAGAAGGTCGCTACGATATTTAAGCGTTAGACCACGTACTGCTGGTGGCAATACACTGGCGATTAAGGGGGTTAAGTGACTTAAATGATCCACTGACCTGTCTGTGTAAAGCCTGTTTATCCCAAAGCCGTCTGGTTCACCAGGCGGTTTTTTTATGCCCGGAATAGCAAGCACAACACAAAACGAAACCGATATTATCTTTCTGAAAATACAGGGCTTTTTATGCCCTGGTTTTCTTCGTCACCTGAGTCACTCACCAGATACTGGATACAGAAGCCACAACATGTAACCCGTTATCAGGAGCGACCCATGAAAGCACAAGCTGTTCGTAATCACTCTTTTGGCTCACTGAAGCTCAGCGCAAGCAATGCGGCAGCAGCCGCGCTGGCGCACCCGGTAACCCATTTCTTCATGCTGTTCGCCATCGTGATGTACCTGGTCTATGGCGGTGTAGTACTCGGCATTAAGCCGTAGCATTCCCTGTGGCCGGTCGCCCAACCGGCTTTGCCTCCAACCCTTCTGGAGGTAGTTGTTAACTTCCCCGGTAAACCGGGGATTTTTTTACCCGTAGTTCCAGCGTTCGCCACTGGAGCTAAAACCCACCAGAGCGAATTCCGTAACATAAGCGCTTCTTCTACGTCCGATCAGTACCTTACCCTATGAGCAACCCGTCACACTCTGCTAGCCTTCCTCCCGGAATGAACGACACTCTGATGTCCCTATATATCGAACCGGATATGCCTGGTATCGATGATCTCGTTATAACAATTATTCGGCTTCGGCGTGAGGGCTGGACAGCATCTGAACTGACTTTCCGTATACTTTCGTCAGTTGCATATCAGGTGATTCCTCCAGAGGCGTTTACCGACCCTAAGCATCACCTCCTGAAAGAGTATGTCAGTTTGTCCCGTGAGTTCGGCCTAGTAAGCGGGGCAAGACATAATGCTCACCTCCGTGGTGTCATTCGCAGAGGGATAATGTCGGGAATAGATAGAGCAGAGGTAATACGCCGCGTTCTTTTCTCCCCGCACTATTCAGAACATGAGGAAGATAACCAATCTGATTCGTTCCCTCGTTCGTCGTAACAACCGGGTGGCATTAACGCTTTTTCCCCGAATGTTCCGGTACAAAGCCTTTGGCGTGGTTGAAACAGGATCTGGTTATCCGCGACGGCCTGAACATCAGGAATCCAAAGTTTGTCTACTGGCAGGATATCTCAGAGTCCAGGAAGAAATTCGTGCTTCTCAGGCCCGTCTGGCTTTACTAAATACTGAAATCGAAAAGGAGAATGCTCAGGAGTACGCACGTAACAAAATTCCGGCATCACGGTTGGCTCACTTCAGGCTCTGGTTCACTCGCCGATTTGGTAATGACACATCCCGTTTGATTGAGTCCGTGGACACCTACTGCGAGGAGCAGAATCCAGTAATGGATGAGCAACCGGCTGTATTGCCATTACCACGCGGTCACCTCCCCCATGCAGATATCCGTATGCGCTCCCCGAGCTTCCGCCGAGAGGTTAGCGTTCGCGATGTGCATGTCCAGTCTCAGTTCCGTGAGTTGGTGGATAAGAATTTCGGAAGCCTGTGCGCGGTATCGGGCAAACACCTCAACGGTGTGCTGGAGGCAGCACATATTGAACCAACATCCGTAGCAGGCTGCTATAACGCCAGTAACGGCATTTTGCTATCACCAACATTCCACAGGCTGTTTGACACAAACATGATGGGTATTGATCCTGATACACTACAGATTCACTTCGCCAGCGGTATAGAGTTCCCTGAGTATGAAGGGGTCTGTATAAAACCGTTGTTCTACAATCTGGATAAAAACAGGCTCGGGGCAAGATGGCTTGAATTTAAAGTGAAATCACCTGCGGAGTAAGCCCTCTCCCCTCTTCCATCTCCCTGCCCTATCCAATCTATTTATTGGAAAGGCATAGCAGCATGGAGATAAGTAGCACACAAGTAACTCACCGATAATTCACATAAAAACCATATCAAAACAAATCAATCAGTTTATCGCATTTCCTAGCGCACTTTTAATTCACATTTTATGGACTTTTAATCCAATCCTCTCCTGTTCACTTTGAATTTAAGTGATATCAGTGAATGATAAGGTACGAATAATTCACTAAATAACAACTATGTAAATTCAACAGCATAAAAACCAGAGCGCTATCTTCGGACTGGTTCCAGTAATTGATGGTTTGAGTCCGGCCCGCATGTCATACTGATTTATATCTTTCGTGTAGCCCTGCGGTAGGCACGATTTCATCCCAATACATCCAGTGGCATGTGACTATATGATCGACCAAGCAGAGTTAATGAAGAGTGTTTTAGCGGTTCTGCAAGCCAGAAACGTGTCATTATCAGAGAGCCCTACGCGAATTCTGATGATGCTTCCAACACGGTTACGCGTGAATGTCACTGTAATCGATGCTCAAAATGAACCGTTAACCGCGACACTGATGCTGGATCAGGAAGGTCAAGTGACCTGTAAGCTGGCAACAGACCCCGCTGATACCGTCGTTGATATCAGTCGATATAGAGTATGATTTAAATCTTCGCGTTCCAGCCAGCCGTTCCCAGCTTCGTTGTAGAATATTGCAATAAGCCAATCCCCAGCCAGCCCTGTAATGTAACCGAAGAAAATCGTGCGCAATGCGCACGTAAAAATGTCTGCCCGCCACGCGGGCAATCGCCGTCCAAAAGCTTCGCTCTCAAGCGAAGCAGGCACGGCATGTAAATTCGAATAGAGCCCTCACGGGGCGATTAGGCGAATTCGCGGCCCGCTAGGGCAAAGTCTCAAAGCGTATGGGGGTTAACACCCCCAAAACGCTGTGGAGACTGTTGTGGCTTTTCGGAACTACGATCCCGAAGTACTGACTAAGGGTTGCGGCTGCCACCAGCCCGGCTATCAGGCGACCCAACAATTATTTCTCCGTATCACTTCGTCACCTGCTCAAGGTGATTGAAAATAGAATCACAATTAGAAAGCGGGGAACACACAATGAACACTCAGACAAGAATCAAATTGAAAGGCCTCAAAATCTATACTGGCATGAGCCAGGAAACAGTCTGCTTTAACGCTACTGTCCTCTTCGACGGGCTGAGCATAGGTACAGCTGATAATGATGGGCATGGTGGCGAAACTCGCGTACTGTTCGAACCAGGAAAAAAAGAGCTGTTCCGCCAGGCCGAATCATATGCGAAGGGTCTTCTGCCAATCTGCCTTGGCGAACACAATGGCAAGCCATTTCTCATAGACTCAAACCTGATTGAAGTAATCGACCAGCTTGTCAGTGACGAGGAGCGTAACCGGAAAACTAAATCAAGTTTCAAGAAGGTTTACCGCAAGAAAATCTGCGTCTTACGCGAAGGTAGACTTTGGACAGTGGGCTACAAAAGCCAGGCTCAATACGCTTCATACATCGCACAAATCAAAAAAGAACATGGCCCTGATATCGTTATCCTGGACGATTTGGAACATGATGAAGCTTTCGAGCTGTACAGTAAGCACTTATACGCCTGACCATCAAGCGTGGTAGAATTGGATAATTCTAGCGCAGAGGATCACTATGAAAGTTAAAGAGCTTATCGCCCAGCTTCAGCTACACGACCCTGATGCTGTTGTCGTAATTGCCGGATTTAAAACCCAGAGTACTGGACTGGTTGCCGAGGCCGATACTATTAAAGAATGCGTGACAGTTCCTGTCCAAGCGGACAGCATGACGGGTGACCGTTCGTTGGCAAAGGAGGGTTCACCTTCTGTCTGGTTGGGATGGGGGAATGATTACCGCACGGAGTTCTTCGTTAGTGCCATCAACGACCCGGACGAATTAGCCTAACTATATCGAATACCCAAGAGCCTCTACTTCAGAGGCTTTTTTATTTGATGGGTCTTACGGGAAACCTTGTCATTCATTTACCAATAGTTGCAGGGCGTATCCTCCAGCGCTAAGTCACTTAACCCCCTTAATCGCCAGCCAGCATCTCCGGGTTCTGCCCGACCCGTGGATTACTTAACACCCTTAATCGCCAGTCAGCCTCTCCGGGTTCTGCCCGTACCGTGGGTCACTTAACCCCCTTAATCGCCAGCCAGCCTCTCCGGTTTCTGCCCGTACAGTGGGTCACTTAACCCCCTTAATCGCCAGCCAGCCTCTCCGGTTTCTGCCCGTACCGTGGGTCACTTAACCCCCTTAATCGCCAGCCAGCATCTCCGGGTTCTGCCCGACCCGTGGGTTACTTAACCCCCTTAATCGCCAGTCAGTCTCTCCGGGTTCTGCCCGCCCCGTGGATTACTTAACCCCCTTAATCGCCAGAAGAGAAAGATGATGTGTCATTGAACTGCATTTCGAGATCGCAAAATGAAGAAAAAACAAAATAGAATGTTAGCGTCTCAATCTGATTGCCGTTACAATTATACGCATAGAGCGTCATTTTACGCATTATACGTAAAGTATACGCATATGCGTTTAAATTCATAATTCAGGTTTGAGGGTATGACGAGAATGAATCTAATAGATAAAATTGCCCTTGTCGGGCAACGCATGAAGTCCGAACAAATTTCATTGAAAGAATCGTTACTGGCTTCTTCCCGGGTATCTGTATCAGATGACAGTGTGGAGGGGGTAGATCGCCTTATCTATAACCACTGCCTGAATAAAAAAAATCTCTCCGACTTCTTTGGAAAATCTCGAGTTACCTTCAATAAAATTCTCGCTGATCTCGAAGAAAAAAGGCTGGTGGGTCAACCTATTTATCAGAACAAAAACCACCTTTATACCCGCTGGGATGTCCAGAATATTATGGATGCCCTGGGTTATCCGCGCTATAGAGATTACTACCAGAGCCGAACAATCATTGTTCAGAATCATAAAGGTGGGACAGGAAAAAGCACGACCTCAGTGGCTCTGGCTGTAGCAGCAGCACTTGATCTCCAGTTGAATGCCAGAGTTTTAGTAATTGAATGGGATCCGCAAGGCTCTATTGGTAGCGGTATGATTCAAAGCGTATCTGAAGACGACGTATTCCTGACTGCAATCGACGCAATCCTGGGCGTGTATGAAGAAGGTTCTGAATATAAAAAATACCTCGACATGGGTTACTCTGAGGCTGAAATCATTGAGAATATGCCGTTCTCAACCCATCTGCCAAATCTTGATGTAATTACTGCGTTCCCAACCGATGCGAGATTCAAAGATAAATACTGGCAGTGCAGTAAAGAAGAGCGCACTCAGTTGTTGCTACGATTCAAAGAAGTGATAATGCCAGTCCTGAAAGCTAAGTATGACCTTATTATCTTCGATACCCCTCCAGAAGACTCGCCAATTATCTGGGCCGCTGATGAGGCCGCTGACGGTATTCTTGTCGCAGTTTCTCCGCGAGAATACGACTATGCATCCACAACTGATTTTATGCTGACGATCAGTGAGCGATTCCGTCAGTCTCCCAATAAAGGTGAAAATATTAAATGGTTTAAAGTACTGGCCGTTAACGTCGATGATAAAAGCCCATACGAAAAAATAGTCCTCGATAAGTTAATTCGAACCGTTCAAGACCTGTTTATGGCAACCAATATCAAAAACTCTGAAGCATTCAAAGCAGCTGCGTCACGGGGTAGGTCGGTTCTCGATATTAAGAAATCTGAAGAGTTATGTTCACCAAAGCAGCTGGATATTGCCGAAGAATCCGTAATGTCCGTATATCAACAGTTTATTAATGAGATAAAGAGTTTTTCAGCGAAGGAAGGAGTTAACGCATGAGTGATGAACAGCATATCGGAAACGATAAATCGCGTTATCTAAATACGCCAAAGCGAACCGATGTAGGCCACCGTTCCGGGTTAGCTAACCTTAAGAGTCCCCCTCGCATTAAGAAACTCTTTACCCTTCATAACGGGCGAAAACTTGAAGCTGAGCACGTCACTGTAGCAGCTGAAAATGTCGCTACTGAGACCGCCGTTCACCCAATGAACCCGCGAAATCAGGAAGCGCTTACCACAAACGCAGTACGAGATATCCTGCAACAAATTGAGTCAAGGGGTGTTGATACTGAAGGTGTTGCCGTTAAACGTGATGGCGTGTACCTGCTTATTGAAGGTAGCCGCAGACGTTTTTGCTGTATTGCGGCTCAAAAAGATCTGCCTTTATGGGTGCTACCAGATGATCTATCAGCTGAGGACATCAAGGCGATTATTACCGCTGCACAAACATCACGCCGATTCTCATACCGAGAGGTTGGGCTTCAGTATCTGGAACTAATGCAGGAAAAAGGATTCACCAAAAATGAAGAGCTTGCCCTCTTTCTTGGCATAAGCCATGTGTCAGTCTTTAAACGTATTCAGGCGGCGCGTATTGACGGTTCGTTGATAGCTCTGTTCCCGGATTATGAAGGTATACCAAACTCCTTCTACAGCCGGTTGTCCAAACTTCAGAAATACGTAGAGAGCAACCTTTTCATTCTTGCAGATGTAGTTGATAGGGTGAAAGAAGAAATTGCTAATCTGGACATCAGTGACATCCCGGAAGCGCAGAAAATTGTCATGGCGCAGATCACAAAGGCGGTTGAATTACTCGATCAAAAGCCACCTGCAAAAAGTTGGGAAACCCGTGATCTGGCTAATTTTGCTAATAAGGACAAATACGCCCGTATCAGCAAAAATGCATCGGGCCGTAAAGTTCGCTTTGAATTTAACCGAATGAGTACCGAGCTCATGGCAGAAATTGAAGCATTTATTACGGATAAACTGAGTAGCGAAAAATAACAATTCGCCATTGCTTGATTATCGAAACTGCACCTCCTGGTGCAGTTTTTTTTTGGCCGCAAACCTATTCGTCAGGAGGAGACACCGGTTGATAATAGGAAAAAAACAGCTCATGAGGTGGCTATGCTTTCGGAAAAAATTGTAACCCTGTTTTCAAATGACGCATTAAAGCGTTTCACGATTCTTGAGGCTTACGCCGAGCTAAAACGTCAGGGTACTTTTAGCGTTTTCCTTTCGTTCATCGATCCTCGTACTGATTGTCTCGTAGAGGGTAACTTTCAATTCTACCCGAACCCCGTTAAGACCTACTCAAACATGGGAGTATGCTATCTCACTGAACATCTTGGGCTAACGTTAAAAATCCCAAGCTCTATGGAATGGTGGGCTACACATGAAAAGTCAACATTTCATAACCAAGACATCACCTATCTGAAGGAGGGTGAATACGTAAAGGCAACCATTAAACTGGAAATAGGCTCGCGGATCAGAGTTCCTAATGCGTTCGAAGTTGCCCCTTCCATGTGAACTTAAGGCATATCAAAGTAAATTACTGACGAGGACGGCTATGGCACTCACGATAAAAACAGAAACACTAAAAGCTACCACAAGCCCAACATTTGAGGCTTTACGTAATCGTTATAGCCACCGTAGTTCTGACGATGAGATTGCCGTCGATCCGCTATGTTTATCTCGGGATGATCTGAATGAACTTTTACAGGCATGTCGTGGTGATGGAGAGTCAAAAAATCGACGAGCTCTTGAATCGATCATCACTGCACTGGAAGGTGATTTCGATAAGCCTGTGAGCAGTTTTCCGGCATTCGGTCGTGTGTTACTACAGTATCTGAAGTCAAATCGAATTGATGGCTGGATATACCGACGCGGTCATGACGGCAACCTGTACCCCGGTCTTGTTACAGCAATAAAAGAAGTAAAATCAGAAAAAAACTCTGACCGTCCCCCATCACTATTGTTACAAATCAGCTGGTATGGGTTCGGCGAATATTCGCACTCCAAAAAGGTTTACGGAACCCAGCTTACCGCCCTGAATTTCGAGCCTAATGAGGTGGCGCGGCGCAGTGTCGCTAAGACACTGGCCGACCGTGATATCTACCATGAAACGCATGAGCTGAAACAAGAGTACCTGGAACAACTAACGCGGTTTAAGGAAGTGGTCGACGGGCAATTTGGCAATCAGTTTAAAGCAACCGGCAGGGCTGTCAGAATGGAATCGTATAGCTACAGCGACCGGAATCTGGAAATAGCAGGGCATAAACTGATACACGATTTGCCTGATAGTGAGTGCGATGCCTACGGTGCAGAAGTGGAGTCGCCTCTTTTTGAAGATGACCAGTTTGGCCTTTTACCCGAAATTCCTGTGCAGCGTTATTTTGATCTCTCGCTGCAAGACTTTATCTGGATACATGCCAATAACGTAGAACCATACAAGTATGATAAAGAACTGCCAAAAAAGATGGTTTTGCCGGAAGACCACCGTGATTTACTCGATATACTGACCACGGATATCAGCGCTTTCACCAGCGATATTGTTGAAGGGAAAAGCGCGGGTAACATCATCATGTGCGTGGGCTCACCCGGACTTGGGAAGACATTAACTGCTGAAGTGTATGCAGAGGTCATTGAACGGCCCCTGTACTCAATTCATGCTGGCGCACTGGGAACCAACGCCGATGACATTGAGAAAAATCTGCGGACGATTCTGACCCGGGCTAAACGCTGGAACTGTGTCCTGCTTCTGGACGAAGCCGATGTGTTTGTCATGCAGCGTGGAGCATCACTGACTCAAAATGCCATCGTTGCGGAGTTCCTCCGTACACTGGAGTATTTCGATGGGTTGATGTTCATGACAAGCAACCGGGGTAGTGACATCGATGAGGCTATCATACCAAGATGCGCTGCAATCATTCACTATGATGTGCCGGAGAAATCAGATGCCCAAAAGATCTGGAAGATTATGGGTGAGAACTTTGGCGTGAACATTCCTGATGAACTGGTCAGATCACTTGTAAACACTTACCCAGAACTTCCACCACGTGACATCAAGATGTTGCTACGGCTCACGTTGCGAATGAGCGTGAAAGAGCAGGGGAGTGGTAGCATCCCGACACTGGATATTGTGCGGAAATGCGCGATGTTTCGTGGGATAGAACGAAAGAGAAAAGAAAAAGCCCTGTGATAACGATGCCGGGTTCGCCCGGCATACAACCTGCTGGCCCAGCCCAAAGCAATCCGAGTTCTTCAGCAAAAGCAGCAGCGTGTCGGAAATAACTGTGTTATAACAATTCAGGTGATCATGATGAGAAGTTGATAACAATGTTTAAGCTAAGTCCCATAAGAAAAAAAACAAACAAGCTGCATAAACTCCTTAATAACGGCTATCGTTTCGTAATCATGCATGAAGATGAAATTATTGAACCCTTCCGCTACGAAATAGAAGCCAGACGAAAACTATTCTTTGGCAGAAAACTCCTTTCTATTTCCGACCTCATCGACTCAATAAACGATAGTGTAAAAACCCAAGCAAAACGCGCCCCTTAACTATTCGTCACCTGAATAACTCCAGCTATGATAAACATTATTATCAAGCTTAAAGGTGATACTTATGAAACCGTTTGGGATTTTCTATTCAGTAGAAGGCTGCACTTGTTCACTGTGCCGCTCGCGTGGCTATCGTAAAAACAATGCATACGATAGATCTCTTCGTGTAAGCAAACACCGCGCCCGTCAGCAGGCCAAGCGTGAAATCCGCTCCGCCGTATTCAGCATCGACAATTAAGAAAGGTTGATGATAAATAAGAAGAATAACGAGGATAACAAATGACTGATGAAAACCAAATAAAGGTGCTGTTTTGCATTCTGCGTCGTCGATTCGTGGATTATGTCCCTGAGTTTGAAAACTGTGTAGAAGAACGGGAAGTCATCAATGAAACGCCGAAGGGTTACCGTATGTCCGTCTCCTACGGCACATCAGTTTACCTGCACGCGGATTATGAGTTTTTCGAATCACGTCAGGCAGCGTATCAATGGTGCGCCCGCCGTGTGACCGCTAGCATTGAGAAGATGAAACAAAAAATGCAGGCGGCAGAAGCAACAAAAATAAAACTGATAGAAGCATCCGGGAACTGTGGCGAATAAGATGACACCACGTCAAATTATCCTCTCACATATTACAGCTGAGAAAGCACTCCCACGAGGAACGCTGATCTGGTTATTCTACGAGAATGCCGATGATTTAATCAACCTGAATGAAGTGGACGATAATCTTGAAAGGTGGCATCAACGAGTTGGGTCGCCTGAAGAAATTCAGGTGATACTGGATATGCCTGATGACGATTCAGAAGTCTGGCTATTCAGCCCAACAAAATTATTCTCCCCACGGGTAAAAACCCCCGTTCTGACAGCCAGAGATAGGGCAGTTGCTCGCTATGGCGTTTCTCGCGTTATGACGGCGGAGAAAGTTGTTTTTCTGTATTCAGGGTATCTTCTGCACCTCTATAGACAGGCATATGGTTTCACCGGCCCTGCGCCTGAAGTTCGGGTCAACTGGAGTGCCAAACATTCATGGGGCGGCAGGAGCTCAATCACTATTTCACCATCGTCCATTTATCCTGACAGTGATACACCGCGCTATCGCTACCATGAGTACGCACATATAGAGCAGCGTAAGGACATCGGAGCATTTTATTCAATCAATCAACTGGATCATATCAAAGGCGTAGTGGCACATGAGCTTGCGCACTTTTGCCAGCGCCACACTGGAAAAGATAATTTTAAATTTGGTTTTCCGGTACTCCCTGAAAAAGATTTCAGAACGGCTCATGGTGATGGGTGGCAGTTCTTGTATGCATTTTTCAGAACAGAATTAAATAAAAGAATTCAGCGATAACCCAAAAAAAGGCATAACCAATGTACCTTCTTTCCATTTTATTATTTACATTTGTTTATCTGTTATCCTTTAATTCTGTTATAGAGGAAAATAGAGACCGCTATTCCATACAGACTTTTGCAATAGTGATGATCACGATATTCCTGATATCAATGCCAGTAACAACAACTTTTGTGTCGTTGATGCTTGAAGAAAACCAGAGAGAGCATCGTGATTTGATTTCCTTCCTGCAAATCAATTCCGTTTGGTTCGCAGGAGCCGGGGGGCTGGTGGCTATCTTCTTGTCAGCCCTGACAATGGTTCGCCTGAAGCAAAAACGTATCCGTCACAAAACATCGAACCTTAACCTCATCGTTGTGGGCCTTTTCGCGGGCGTAGTCTCTTTTGCCAGCGCGTATAAGCATCTAGCTTTCTTCAGTGGGGATGATGCGGGAGTGTTTTTATATGAGGCTATACCAGCCATCGATGACATCGACTGTAACGCGCCAATACTCCTGGTGAAATGGGAACCTGACTCAAAGAAGCCAACTGCATGGCGATGCCCTACGGGCGTTGCATTCAATATCAATAGTCCTACTCCATTCCTACCTTGGGGTTCATATGAGGAAGGGGAGAGTTCAAAACTAAATGAAGTGATGACAATTTTGATGAAAAATGCGGTCAAAATCGAAAAACGTCGCCATCTTGATGTCATCATTACGAGCTAAGGCCTTGTAATCACTGGATTACAGGGCTTTTTTATGTACCCGAAAAAAAAGAGACATTTTGTCCCCAAATACGCTTCGTCACCTGTTTGGTGTGTGTTTAACTGGATTTACAGCAAGCAACGAACCTCGCGACACAATAACTAAAGCGGAGAAACACCATGAACACCGACGTTAAAGCTATCTTCGAACAAAGCCGTACCCTGGAAAATCTGGAAGGCGCTGCGGTACTGATGCGCAGCTTAGACAAAGCGCCATCATCACTCCGAGCACTGAGCGATTTCGTAACCAAAGCGCGTAAAAGCGGCAATACGGAACAGTTCGAAGAAGCCGATATCGGGCGTAACAACGTCTTTGCGGTGAGCCCGTACTGGTTGTTTGTGGAAGAGGGACTGAACCTCCGCGACGTAAATTATGACCGTGCGGTAATGTTCAAACACGCTTATCTGGAACGTCCTCAGTCAGTGCCTGTCATCCGCGTTAAACCAGTAGTAGTGGAAGGCGTAACCCGCCTGAAAATCATTGATGGCCACCACCGTTTTGCTGGCCTGATGATGGCGATTGCTGAGGGCGCGAGCTTCCAGAAAATCACCGTCGAGGAATTTGAAGGCGGCAAGGACGAAGAAGTCTACAACATGATCGAGAGCGCCAACTCCCTTCAGTTGAAGATGGTGGAACGCGCTGAAGGCTTCAAGCGCCTGATTGGCTGGGGTCACACCATTGAGTCGATTGCTCAGCGTCTGGGTGTCTCTCTGGTCACCGTTCGCCGCAGTATCGTGCTGGCAAACGCTGACTTCAGCATCAAGATGCTGGTGAAAGAAGATAAGGTATCTGGTGACGTTGCCGTTGACGTTATTAACGAATGTCAGGGTACTGACCGCGACCCGTATGAAGTCCTGATGGAATCCCTGAAAAAGGCAGAAGGAGCTGGGAAAACCCGCGTCACTGCCAAATTCGTGAGTTCCAAGAAAAAGACTGGCCTGAAACCGAAAGTTATCCGTAAAACCTTCGACAGCCTGTTGCCAACCCTGAGCCAGCTGCGCGACCAGATCCCGCCGCAGCCGGAAGGTGAGCATGAAAATCAGATCGAAATTACGGAAACCGTGCCGGAAGAAGTCGTCTTACGCCTGACTCCTGAAATGGCCCGTACTCTGATGGCTACCCTGGCTGAACTGGAATCAGCAAAACAGGCAGAAGATGCTGAAGCTAATGGTGACAACGACGGTGATAGTGCTGAAAACAACGGCGGTGCTGACGATGCGACTGATGCCGATACCGATGGCGCTAACCAGCAGAATGGTGAAACTGAAGAGACTCAGCTGCACCCGGTGTACTAACCTCCCAGCAGGTCTTTAACAGACCTGCATAAAATTCCTTTTCATTCTGATGGGCCGGATAAACCGGCTCATATTTTTGCACATATAAATGGCCGCATTTTGCTGCCTTAAATTTTTCGATGATAGACAGGAGCGCATTAAAATATCAGGGTTATAGACTTTTTTGGATAGCAATGGGGGTCGCGTTGAATATTCAGACTAATTATATCGAGCTGCAAAATTGGCTCGAAAAGGCAAAAAGTATTTATTCCTCCGCAGGATGCCCGCACGAAAGAGTTGATGATGGCATTTTAAAAATTGCAATGCAGGTAGCGGCTATTAGAAAAACAAAACCAGATATGCTGCATGTATTCCTTCAGGAGTTAATTACTGAGTTCAAGGGTTATAAACTCATTCAGTGCCGATTCAATAAATCCAATTATGAGCATTTTGTTATGACCCCGGAAATTCAGATTCTGATCGGTGGTCTTATGGATAAAGCGTCAGAGGGAATAATGCTGGCTTCTATCTGCCACATGCTACAGGTAGATACGTTATCCGAACTTCTAAGCCTAATCCCAACGGGAATGCCAGACACCGATGTACTGGATGCGCTATGGCGTGATCAGAAGACGCCCGCAGGACTGAACCTGCTTGATGACTTCGTACTTCTGGATACCGTTGCGCTGGCTAATAAGCGGGGGATTGCTGCATGAATGTATCGGCGTTGATTAGTAGCCTCTATGTGACCGTTATCGCCGGGCAGGAGCTGGAAGCAAAAGCTCTGGAGCATCACGAACGCCGTACAGCTGGTCGATTTTGCCGAAAAACACTTTCTGTCCACGCGGTGAAGCGCAAGCCCGGGGTGGAATTTCTGGCGCGGCTGAAAGTCAATTACGCCCGCGCCAACCTGACAAACTGCGACCCCGGTACAGTAGCCGAGCTGAGGCTGGTGGGCCGCTCTGATGAAGCGAATGAGCTCTCTGAAGCAATTCTAAAGGCAATAGCATCCAGTTACCCGGAGTTGGTATCGGAATGCGCACGACAATTACAAAAACAAAAGCTATTCCAGAACCTCTGAGGCCACTTATGACTATGGCGGACATCTCGTTTACCGAAACAGGTGAGACAAAGCAAACAGCTGAATACAGCTTAAAAACCCCTCCGCAATCGATAGAAGCGGAACAGTCCGTGCTGGGCGGGTTAATGCTTGAAAACCAGAGATGGGATGATGTGGCAGAAATCGTTAGTGAGCAGGATTTTAGTTCTCGACCGCATCGCTCAATTTTCTCTGCAATGAGATCGCTCGTTGCGAATCAATTCCCGATTGATTTGATAACCCTCGCTGAGCACATCGAAAACGAGGGAGAAGGTAAGCTGGATAGTCTCGGCGGTTTCGCCTATCTGGCAGAACTGTCAAAAAATACGCCCAGTGCGGCAAATATAATTGCCTACGCGCAGATCGTCAGGGAACGTGCCGTAATCAGGGAAATGATAAAAGTTGCCAACGAAATAACCGAGGCCGGTTACAACCCGGAAGGTAGGACAAGTGACGAATTGCTTGATCTTGCAGAAAGCCGGATTTTCCAGATTGCAGAGCAAAGGGGAAATAAAAGCGGTGGGCCGGAAAATATCAGCAGCATTCTGGACAGAACCGTTACCAAGATTGAAGCCTTGTTCCAGCGTCCCCATGACGGGGTCACTGGAGTTGATACCGGCTACGTGGACGTGAACAAGAAGACAGCCGGTCTACAGCCCTCGGATTTGATTATTATCGCTGCCAGACCCTCAATGGGGAAAACTACGTTTGCAATGAACATCTGCGAGAATGTATCGCTGACAAACGATAAGCCCGTCATGATTTTCAGCCTGGAAATGCCTACGGAACAGCTCATGATGCGCTCACTGGCATCGCTATCACGCGTCAACCAGACCAGCATCCGAACCGGACAGCTCGATGACGAGGACTGGGCCCGGTTATCCGGCACAATGGGACTGCTGCTGGAAAAAAAGAACATTTACATTGATGACAGCTCTGGCCTAACACCTATGGACGTTCGCTCCCGGGCGCGTCGATTGTCCCGCGAACACGGTGGGCTTAGCCTCATTATGATCGACTACCTTCAGTTGATGCGTGTACCGTCGTTATCTGACAACAGAACTCTGGAAATTGCTGAAATCTCCCGATCTCTGAAAGCACTGGCAAAAGAGCTGAATGTACCGGTAATCGCTTTATCGCAACTAAACCGCTCGCTTGAACAACGTGCCGATAAACGTCCGGTAAACTCAGATTTGCGAGAGTCAGGCTCCATTGAGCAGGATGCTGACCTGATCATGTTTATTTACCGTGATGAGGTCTATCACGAAAATAGCGATATGAAAGGTATAGCCGAAATTATCATAGGTAAACAGCGCAACGGGCCTATAGGGACAGTACGTCTCACATTTAATGGTCAATGGTCTCGATTTGATAATTATGGTGGCCCTGAGTATCATGATGACGACTGACCATAAAAGCTACTGACCTTATCCTGATATTTAATTAAAGGTTTTCGACTGTTTAATTTCGCCAGCTGATTGGCCCGATAGATAATGGTTCTACGGACAGCAATCTTTTATATAGGTGTAAAATGAAAACGATACTCTCAGCTTTATTATTCGTTGTTTCATGGAATGCACTGGCACAGGATGAGGGAAATAGTGGTGATAAAAAGCAACAGGCAACGGCAACTATTCAAATTTCGATTACAATTTTACCCGAACCGGTAAAACCAAAGATCACCAAAGAACAGGTGAGTGATACGCTAACCGTCATTTCTTATGAATGGTAGCATCCAGACAACCAACGGTTAAGCCTGCTCCAGCAAAGAAAAGTATCTTTCTGAACATCACTTCGTCACCCGAATGCCTCGTGATTTAATAAGTAAACAAACCGGACAATATTCACGAGGTGTTTTATGACAAATGAAACTCAGAACAACGCATCCGCACCTGAAGAGTTAATCACGCGTATATCGCAGGTCATTAAACGCAAGGATGGATCTGAAGTGAAAATTACTGCTCAGGCTGCGTTCGGTGCAGGGTTAACTCGCTCTATCGATGTATATGTTCTTCGTCGGGATAATGCTGATTCAAACTGGCAAGGTTGCAGTAATCGACCAAAAGCAGGATGGCGGAATATGTCTGTAGATGAATATATCCGTGAAGGGCGCTCTGAAATGCTTAAGGCAGTTACGCCGGGAGAAATTCTAAAGCTCACAAATGCCATTGGCAAACCAATGAGTTGTCTTGATCAATTATTTCCATCCCCGATTACTAAATAAATCATTAAATAATACCGCTGGCCTTATTCGTCAGCTGGTACGCCCGTGTTTAAATAAATATACAAAACGAATAAATAAACAGGTGAACCATGCAACAGGTAATCGACTTTGGCACATCAGAACCGACCCTTGCCCCAATCCTTACCGGGGATAAATGGGATACGGTTTGGCAAACACTGGCTAATGACGAAGACCTGAATTATGTCGATGCCAGCACTGGCACGAGCATGGCCAATCTTATCACCACCGGCACAAACGCCATTTATAAAGCGCTTACTGACGGCTGGACTATGAGCCTGGCGTATTCATCAGGAAAGGACTCTGAGTGCGTTCTGCACCTCTTCCTGATGGCGCTGGTAAGGGCTACCCGCAATGGCACAAACATCAGCCAGCATCACTATGTGATCCACACCGACACGGGCATCGAGAATCCAGCCGTCCGCTGGCTGGCAGACACAAAACTCGCCGAACTTGAGGCATTCGTTGAAAAGCACCAGTTACCGCTGAGCATTGTAATTGGTAAGCCTGGACTGACATCTGGGTGGACTGGCCGCATCCTTTCAGGGCGAGGATTGCCAACATTTTCAAATAGTTCCGCCAGACAGTGCTCGATCGACTTGAAGGTCGATCCTGCACGTCGGGCCCGTGCCGAGTACATGCGAGGACTGCCTAAAGCCGTTCGTCAGCGCGTTTGTCTGCTGCTGGGTTCCCGTGATGCAGAGAGCACAACCCGTGCCATGAACATCGAAAAAAAAGGCGGGAGCGCTGAAGACGTTAAACAGACAAAAGAGGGCGGTGAGCTCTATCCGATCCGTCACTGGCATCAGGGGAACGTATGGGAATTCCTGCTATCGTCCGGGGATGAGGCTCGTTTTGCGTTACCCAGTTACCTGCCTAACAATAATGAAACTGCTGAGCTCTACAAAGAGGCTACGGGCGAATGTGTCTGGACGGGTTCTGAAAAAGCAAAAAGCGCCTGTGGTTCACGATTTGGCTGTTACCTTTGCCAGGCTGTAGGGCTCGACCGCTCTATGGAAAACCTGCTGAATGCCGACCCGGAGAAATATGGCTATATGGCTATCCTGAACCGGCTTCAGCGTTTCATTGCCAAACGCCGTTATGCCTGGGAAGACCGCCATCCAGTGGGCCGCACGGTATACGAAGGTGGGTATATTAAGATCCAGCCAGATGTATACTCGCCGAAATTCCTGGAACGTCTGTTACACATCTGCTGTAGCGCCGACTACGTAGAGCAGCAACGCGCCGATGACGTTGCCGAGAAACTCGCTTACGGCTTGCTGGAAGACAATGCGCATAACCGTCGCATGTCCCGGCCTCAGTTCCGCATCGTCAGCGAAGAAGCCGTTGTGCATGTCGATTTCATGTGGGCTTTCCATCATTTCAATGACAAGCCTTTTAGGGCACTGGAGATCTACCACCGCGTCTGGGCCCACGGCGAGCTGGATCTGTTGACTGATGAACCGACGATGCCTGTAGTCCCTCAGTCCCCAATCCCTAAAGCAGTCTGGCTGAAGGTGGGGAAATTTGGCGATGACTCACTATTTGATGGGCTGGCTGATCCTGTTGCGGAAATGACCTATTTCGACGGCGGAGATGACGAACGCGCCGCACGTGTCATCAAGACAAGAGACGGCCACCGTCGTGTTGTCAGTTTCAGCGAAGATAACGAAGTTACCGTAGATGAAGAGTCTGCAAGCTTTGTGTTATGGGTGGAATACCCACGCCTTAAATCTGCTATTGAGAGCGGGGCGTACACCGCTGGGAGCGCGGCGCAGTTCTACCTGCGTTTCGGCACGGTATCTCTGTGCAAAGGTAAGTCAGCCTTGTATCACAAAATGATGCAGCGTGGTCAAACCTACCATCGACTCGGCCTGACCGGATTCCAGTCGATGGAAGGGATCACAGCTCGAAAAGACCTTCGCATCCTCTCGACCGAGAAATACCAGCATGTTCTGAAAAGAACGCTGGAGGCCCGGATCATTCGTTTTAAATGGTGGGCTAACCTCGCTTTCACCATCCAGTACCACATGACCCGCATGACAGAATTTGGGTTCTGGCTGCATCGCGTCTTACGCCAGGAAAGCCATAACGAGCTTATGGACGAGAAAACGCTGTGCAAAAACAGCCTGGAAACTGTCCTGATCAACCAGACCAATGCCTGGTGTCTTGTGATGAGTGACGTGGGCAACAAACCTGATACATCAAATGCGCTGCGCCGCTACTGGAGACAGGAGCGGGCCCGAGCTTTCGCGCACTGTGCTTCAGTACCGGAAGTCCTTAAATCGCTGGTGGCTCGTGAGATGTTCAATATTTATCGACGTGCGCTTTATGAACTCAATAGCCATAAAGAGTTGAGCCTTGGCCTGATACACATACAGGAACTGGCAACTCAGAACGCGGACGCGTTACGGATCCATATCAAAATAATGATGCGGTTAATCAGGCTGTGGCAATTGTCAGGTTTAACAAGCATTGGTCAGAGTGAATTTTGTGAGGCGGCTTAACTGCCTGGAATAAAGGGAAAATAATGAAAATCATGCTTTCACTAGGCTCTGTTGCTATTACGACAGTAGCATCTATGTTGTTGCTGTGCAGCCAGGCTAATGGCAGCAACGGGAACAGGCCTTTACGGATCAACGAACCTGTTCAGATTACTATCGAACAAGTGATGTATCGCATTGCAAATGGTAACCAGAATATCGGCATGAAAATGCGTGAAAACCCAGTGCTGTTTTCGGGTCATGCCGGAATCAGTGTAGAGCTAAGTGATTTTCCGCCCGGGTCAAAATCCGCGCCCGTACCCGGAACTACCGTAATGCTGCGTACCGCTTTGTCTGGTCAGACAGAGGCCTGTTATCAGCAGCACTGCTACTCAGCCGAAGTGACCACGTACAACGAATAGAGGTCTTGCTATGGCAGACAGAACTGATGGAATGAAAGGAAGAGCACTGATTAGGCAGTTGTCCGGTATGCCACCCGGCGTTAACCCATTAAACGTTCCTCAGCCGCTTAAGCGAACCGTGTGCCTGGCAAAAGGCATAGTGGATACATGGGATAGTTTTCCATCCGAAAACAACCTTGCAATCGCCCTGGAAAACGCCGCTGCAATATCACGGCTGGCGATAAGCCTCCTGCAAGAACGGGAAGTACTGTACCGGCAGCTGGCATCTCTTGGAGTAGAACCAGAGAAAATGAAACAATCCGTCGAAGCCATCCCGATGGAAACGCTTTTAAAAAGCCTTCCAATGAGGAAAAAGTAACTTTCTAGCGTTTTTTGTTTCCGCTGTAAGAAGACACCTTTTTTGGTGCTCAATAGCAGTATTTTTTTAACAGATAAACTAAACGAATTCAATATTTCTTAAATTCAAGCACATTTTGTCTTCTTTTAAATTTCGTCGTAGGTTTAATGCAGTTAATAATGTTACTCACGGATTAATTTTTAAAAAATACAGAGCCTAATCAGGCTATACGGGTTTTGTAATTGCTATCATTAAAGTCACGAGGAAAACCATGAGTGCATACGTCGAGCAGGTATTTAATGATGTTGAAAAAATGCGTGGCAAAGTTCTGGCCGACCGATTCCGCATGGTATTCAAAAAAATCCAGCTTGTGAAGAACGACGACTCAGACGAGGCCTACAACCTGAAGCAACAGGAAAACCTAGCCGCTGTCACTGAACTTCAGAATGCTGGTGGTTTCATTGATTGGGACATCAAGGTCACTAAGTATAGCAACACATCCACTCAGGTTGAGTTGCGGCATAAGGTAGATGGTGTGCTGGTATGGCGCGATTTTACCTTCGTAAGCGATTTTGTATTCGAACTCGCTAAAAACGTTGTCTATTCAAAAGAGACGGTCTGAATTCAATTTTTGCATTAATAACCGGTGGAAAAATGGAGCAACTGACACCTGCAAAACTCGACTCGATGATTACTGAGACTACAACTGAACTGCTATATGCGCAGAGGGCACTTATCAGCCCAAGCCGAGCTGATGCGATGGAAAAGAAAGCGTCTCAATTACTCAGCATATTATTGGAGTTAAAGGAACTAAGAAATAAAAGCCCACAAAAAATCATACTGCCACCCCCTGCATGTTGCTTTGCAGATCATAGTTATCCTGCATATTCCAGAGACCAAGTTATTGCAATACTTGATTCTCTTGGACATAAAATTATTGAAAAGGAAAATTAATGCGCCAGACAAAAATCGTAAATATATTCTATGCCAGTGCTGAAGAGCTTCAGCTAGGCATTAACGAGATAGATACTGAGATTACGACCGCTTTGCAGAACGGCAATATGGAAGCCGTCAAAAAAGCAACGTTACTTAAAAACACCATGATTAGTCTGCTGGACAACAAACAGAAGGGCGAGCTGGTTCAAGAAACGTGTACGTCAGGCGAAAAGGCTGATTCATCGGTAGAAATAACGGACGCAATGGCCTACGCGTTCCACGCGGCATCTGGTGAGGGTGCAATTGGTTCCGATGATGTTGAAGAGATAAAGCGTGGTCTGCGGGTAGTTATCAATGAGTGTGGCCTCACAAATCACCTCGTAAAGATCCCTGCTGGTTTACACGATGCAACAGCTCAGCTTGTAGTTAACTTCGCCTCTGAGATGGCGGGTAAGCTTTACCGGGCCCAGGAGAAGTATGGTCGTGGGGCTGAATGGGCAAAATCTGACTGGAAGGATGAATGCCTCAAAGAGCTCCACCGACACCTTTCAAAAGGTGATCCACGTGATGTAGCAGCCTACTGCATGTTTTCGTGGCATCACGGTTGGCTGACCCACAGCGAACAACCTGCTATAGCGGGGCTCAGCGAAAGAGTTCTGTTCGATAGCTTTATGAAAGATGATTACTCACCTGATTCAAGTGGTTCAGTATCAGAGGAAGAAGAAAGGGTCTTTCTTGAGGTGCTCTTTCACATATGGCAAGGCCGGGCCGCAGTTCAGAATGGATTAACTCAACAGGAAATGGATATCGTAATGAAGTACCGGGAACAAAATCAGAAATAACATTACTGCGTTCTGACAACCAGTAAATTAACTCGATGCGGTATTTCAGAAAGGAAAAATTATGATCGTTCTCAAATACCCTCCTTACCCATCGCCCTTCTGGTTCCGGGGGGAAAAAGATAAAACGGGTGTGGTTACCGAGGTTGGAACAGTTTATGTGGAAGCAACAAAGGATAACCTGCTGCTGGTGGAGGGCACACTCCCTCCGGTAGGTGCGACTTTGTTTCTTACACCTGACCGGTTCGATATTAAAGCTGAAACTGAGATTGATAGCCGGGCCCGACGAGAGGAACAGGCCAGACAACGTCTGACACGGCAAGAAGAAGAACGACAGCAAAAGGCCGCTCTCGATATGAAGCTGATGCAACAGGCGCAAGAGCGAAACGCTCGTTTGTATCTTCCGGTACGATGGACAAGCGGATTCAAATCGGTGATTTCCGGGCTGACGGAAAACAGTAGCGGTAACGGTATAAACCGGCGAACTGTGATTCACGTGCTTTTACTTGAGGACATACGTGATGGGCGCCTGGTCAGAAATGAAGGGGATTTTCTTTGCACCGCCGCAGGTGGAAGTAACGGCAAGCTTTGGGTTAACCCAGCCACCCATAGTGATGGTGAGTACGGGCCTTACGTATGTGAAATAACGTGTAAGCAGTGTATTAAGGCTGCTCTACGTTGGCAGGATAAAAATAAGGCCGTCCCACCGGAATGTGTTCCGTAGGTATCAGGCGAACCGATCACCACGCTATAGAGAGAGGGGACAGTGAACATGCAAGTTGCTAAAAACAAGTACGCCGTTCTGGACAGTGCGATCATGAAAATACTCGGCAAAGAGCCGGTTCCATTTTCACTGATTATGCTTCCAGACGTAGCTGGTGAGTGTTCCCGACTCGCTGATGAGGAGAGGAATAAGCCGATGCCATTCCGCATTCTTGACCGGCGGTTACAGGCGCTAAGAAAGGCTGGCAAAATTCAGTTCGTGACCGGAAAAGGCTGGGTAAACCCTCTTTCCTGACCACCCGCAATTCGTACTGCATCTTCCTTTTCGTAAAAGGCAACTCTTCGTTGCCTTTCATCCCCCAGAGCTATTCGTCACCTGCCCCCCCAACGATAAAATCAAAGTATCACAAACAATATGTCCCCCATTTAAGCCATTAGAAACACCATGTCCTAGTACAATAGCGGCAACATGGCTAAAGCCGGGGGAAGGAGATCATAATGACGGGTATCGTGCGCATTGAACAACCGGTAGAGCGAATTGAACGTTTCCATTCTCTTCAAGGCGGTCAGTACTGGCGGGCAAATGAAGCCATTGCTGAAGAGAACATTGCCGCTTCCGAAGTACTGCTGATTGAATCGCTGCGTTGGGTCGACAACAAACTGCATACGGTCATTCTGCGCACCCACCCATCAAAACATGGCCAACACATTCGGTTTGAATATACCGATGAATCTGGCCGCACTTGTGGCACTACCCGTAGCTTCACTCAGCACCGCTTTTTGTTTGATGACTTCGTTAACAAATTCACCTTTGCTGCTGACTCGAAAGAAGTCCGCGAAAGTGAAGTGCAGGCCTGCCAGCAGTTGGCTCAGAAGCTGACCGTTGAACTTTCCGAGGCGATGACAAACCCTGAACGCATGAAAGAGATCATTGCGGAACGCCTTGAAAAAGAGCAGACAGAAAAAAGCGAGAACAAACTCAATACTCTACCCGCGACGATTGACCAGTACACAAACCTCGCCACCGGCCCGTTAGAAAATGCGCTGACATCCGGTGTCAATGAGGAAAGCATTAAGGGAATGATGGAAGCGGCTCGGCATGGACATAAACTGGCCGTCATACAATCTGAATGGCTACAAGGTAAGAATAACGAAATTACCAGGGCCGTTCAGGCCGTCGTACCCTATTACCAGGAAATGGCTGCGGCGCAGCTGGCCGCATTCGAAGAGAGCAGGGAGAACGTTGAATCGCTGATGAAAGGGATTGCGTCTCTGGATCTTTTCATCGGCAAAGATGTTGTCGTCAACACGATAATCAAAGGCAATTCAGCCCCGAGCGACATTCCTCTGACATTTGTCCAGAAAAAGCTACTGATGGATGAGGAGCTCGCTGTCTATCTGGATCTGGGAGACTGGTTCGATTTCACCAAAGCAGATTTATTCGACCAGGCACTGCAAAAACACCCGGGCCTAATCGAGCAGATTTTCCCGACCCAACGTTGCGTACTGGTTATGGCCGTCACCAGACGGCACGTCAATTATCAGGATCCGTGGGAGGCTGCGGCCAAAGACTTTCAAAACAGATGTGTCTTCCTGCTGGTACGAGACGGCGAAAATATTTACCAGGTATGCAGCCCGGTTGAATCTCATCTGGGCGCTCATACGCTGTTCCCTGAACGTGACGAGCAGGACGCGCTTTTTCGCGGTTTTGACGGTTCTCGCATCACCTTCCGCGATGTAGCTTACACTGACCGGCTGCGGGCGCATGAAAAGATGGCGCTGCACTATAAACGTTTCCTGATCCTTTGCTGCGGGCTCGACCAGCGTGAGCGCCTGTTTGGCGAATTCTATGATCGCAGTAGTAACATTAATTTCATCTCGATGGACTTCCAGGAGAAATATTGCCGCTTTATTCATGACGCAGATGGAACCGGTCTGTTGAGTGACCCGGAGGCCGATACCAGACCATCGCTGGAGTCCTACATTAAGCAGGCGAACCAGCACCTGCGTTCTGGTTCACGCGTCTTTTGTGAGTGGAGACAGGTCGTTAATCCGGTTACCGCACCCGGGGCAGCTAAGGATGATTCAGGTAACGGCTACCGGGGACATTCATTCACGGTTGATTTCGTTAAAAGCCGTAGTACCAGCGTGGCATACCAGAAGAATGAAGAGATCTACGTTGATGTGCCAGTCGTTCAGCACACCTACAGCCGTAATGCGAAGTCAGACAAACGAGAATTCAATGCCAAGGTATGCCTCTCAAAATTCAGAACCTCTGATAGCCTTGGCTATCTTTGCCTGGACACGGTGAAATCCGCCGATCTCGAATATTACATTCACAACCGGCGTATCCGGGCTAACCATCTTTATTACATCCGGCTCTTCAAAGAACTTGCGGCACTGCTGAAGCTGGAAGAAACGCATGAAGAACAATACCGAAGCAAAATGCTGGCGGCTTTAAACGCCGGGAACATCGGTGACGAAAATGACCGGGTTGCGGCTGTAGATAAAACGATTCAGACGTGGCGCTGCGCAAACCGAGGTGCATCCCTCCAAAGTGGTCTGGAAGATGAGAAGCAATGGAAAGCGCTCCTTGCCATGATGGATTTAATTGCATGGCGAGGTCATGCAAGCATCCCGCAAATTGAATGCTACTGTGAGCAACTTGGAAACTCTCCTCTACGGCTTGTGGTAATGCCAAACGGCAAACTGGGCCTGTATGTAGCCCCACGAGCTGAAGAACGAAACGATGCAGCTGAGAAACACAAATGGGCTATACGTGTGGTATTGAGTCTGACGCGTACCGGTGTGAAAGAGGTATCTCGCTCATGGGCTCTGGTTAACGAACTGAGCGTATCTGAATGCACCCTCAAAGAATGGCCGCTGGTGGATGAGTGGAAAGGGTTAAAGTCTGTATTTGAAAGCTACGACCGGAAACTTAAAGCTCTGGCAGACATTGAACTGGGCCGTGAGACTCTCAAGCGTCTGAATCCCAGCAACCAGGAAGGTCTGAGCGAGCTGGCAGAATTGTGGATTAATGCTTTTGAAGAAATGAACTTCTACCGACCGACTGGCGGGATCGTTCAAAAGCCAGTAATGATGATCCCGATTGGTCTTATTGTCGACCGTGAGGAGTGGTCATACTTATATCTTGGTACACGCGGCTCTGCGGTCGAGTATATCTATCAGAATCTGAATGATAAGGCACTCAAGGCCCGGGTAGCCCACCGTCTGATTTCAAATTACGAGGTCAAAGAGGGTAAGCTCGATAATCTTGCCAATAAGAAAACAAGTCTGGGTCTCTTTTGCACAAAACAGCGCCCGGACATGGCCCCTTTTAGCGCAGACCGAAACATAGAGACATATGGGCCTGATTTCGGCGTTAACCATGCTGTGCTTACGCATATGGTATCGTTTAAATCGCAGATAGCGCTGATTCAGCAAGAGGCAGATCGCGGCTTACACCGTCTCTTCACGATAGCCAGCAACCTGGTCAGTTCAGCCGGGGAGTTGCTTATCGATCAACTGCTCGGCGATGCGGCGCGAGATGCAGATGAGCCGGTAGATATTCTTGAGGTGGTTATTAACCCAGCGCCAACCGGTGAACCAGGGGCGAAGCTGAAGAAGAATGGTGAGACATTCTGGCATAAGCACTGGTGTGATTTGTGTAAGCCAGGAACCGAAGAAAGCCTGGCACTCTCCCACATTCACGCGCCGGATCACGTCATTACGCGGACTTCGTTCAGTTCCAAGGAGGATGCCATCCTCTTCGTACTCAAGACGATGCCGCAGGCCAGAAAATACGAAAAGGATTTCTTCCGCGACAATGATTTCGATGTACCTGATGGGATTATTGAACGGTGGATAGACCGTTAATCATATGCAGTATGAATAAAAAAAAGCCCGCTTTAGTCGTTGCAAGCGGGCTTTTTATTTCTTCGCGTTACAGCTGTGGCATCAATTACAAAACGGAACGGCTTGGTGCCGGGGCGAAGAACGGAGAAAGGGATAGGCACGAGGTGGTGATAATGTTGCTATTCATATGGGGTATGAATAAGAAACAGCCCACTTGCGAGTACTAAGTGGGCCATTGAGGGTCAGGCATAAGACTCAGACAGAGCAGTAGCGGCTTCAAGCGCCGGTTCAAGCGACAGGCTGTTATCGCTGATAACATTCCATCCCTCATTGCCGTAAACAAAATGGACGTAACCTGCACGTTCAGTTTCTTCAGGGCGATAAGCATAGAAGTAGTCTTCATCAGTAGAGAACATGGCTTCAACAATACGTTCTACGTTCGTAGAGCGCTTCAGCACAATCTCTTCTGAGTCGAATACCGAGATGCTATATCCTGCTTCAATCAACCCGGTTGCTGCTGCCCGGGCAATTTCCTGCTCAATACGTTGCCGCTGATCTACGTTCATGCCTGCTGCTCCTCGATGGGAAGTGAAGTCGAACACACGAGAAAGCATGAACTATAGTTCACATTTAATCAATAAAAAAGGGAACTATACTTCACTTATTCTTGGTTTTTTTTAATACTGGTAGTCCTGCAAGCGCATCGTTCCAATGCTGCTCGCGTTCCTCATTACCTGAAATATTACTTATCCATCTTTCGGACTTGCCCCAGCGCTGTGCCAGCGCCTGCCGCGTCCAGCCTTTGCGTTTCATCTCTGCTTTAAATTCATCGCTGGTGGGTTTGTACATAGGTTAATCCACGTGAACTATAATTCACCTGATAGTACGGTAAGGCTGGTTAAGTAACAACGGGATATCGACGGTCATCTTCCGTTCCCGCACACGGGCCAGTGCTCCTGGCTATACTGAGTCAAAAATGCGGAGGACACATTATGTTTGAACGTATAAGCAGGTTTTTCGCTGGCGCAACAAAACAG
Source organism: Citrobacter freundii complex sp. CFNIH4 (assembly GCF_002934505.1). Lineage (NCBI taxonomy): Bacteria > Pseudomonadati > Pseudomonadota > Gammaproteobacteria > Enterobacterales > Enterobacteriaceae > Citrobacter > Citrobacter freundii complex sp. CFNIH4. The sequence continues at coordinate 67,633 of NZ_CP026234.1, read as the reverse complement.
GAGAGGGCGGAACCGTCAGTCTCTATACCTGAACCTGTTACTCTTGAGGGTGATAACGCGCCATCAGCTATCGAACATGACAGAAAAATAGTCCATGACAGCAGGGTATTTATACATAGGTCTTTAGGCTTTATACTTATGGTATATTCTCCCGAATTATTCAGAAAAGCCATTAATCATGACATATGTCTTGGCTATATATATGGTTATATCATAGCGGCAATAGGTGACGACGAAGAGTTATGTAAAGCATCGGAAAATCGTCGATGGGATGTTGTCGCTGCCTATTATCGAAGTTTATTGGATTATTCAGCTGAAGCTTACTATGAGAAAACTGTAAACGCGATGGATAATTACCACTTCAAACAAGCAAGAAATGTAAGCGTAATGGATTATCACAAAAACAAAATCAATCCTGATGGCGATAATCATCATTTGCGTTTTCTAATGACCGAAATAATTGAAGATAGGGTTGAATAAATACACGTTTCGTCACATGAACGACCTATGGTTTACTGAATATAACGACAACGAACCATAGGCCAGAAAAAATGACACTTCAAAAAGCCAACGAAAAACGTATTGAAAACTTCCTAGCCAAACAAATTCGTCATAACGGTAAGATTTTATCAATGCGTGAATTTATGGATTCACTCATTGCTGACGGCTATAGCCCACGTGCAAAAGCGGAACAGAAAGTAGGACACCCCAGCAGCCGTCAAACCTTTCGCTGGAACAACGAGCAGCAAAGGGAGCACCAGATTAAGCGAGCTCTGGGGGGTACTGTTCTGAAATATTCAATGGTGTCATCTGACGGCTCATTTTATGACATTGAAAAAATTGCCTATGATTACGTCATTGAAAAAATGGGCGGGGTTAACGTTAAGCCGGAAACGATGTGTTTTGCGATTTTCAACAGCCCTTCATCATTGCGGGGCGGGAAGAGAGAGCGCTGTGTAGCTGTCTATAGCCGCACTGTGGCAACAGAGGAACAACGGGTCAGGAGCATGTTATCTACTGACTTCACGCATTATGATCTGGTCTGGTTCGGTGAAGCCACTTCCCAGAAGGAAGCGCTGGAACTAGCCGAGGGATAATATCAATTAGCCACCAAGGAAATAACCGGGGTGGCTTTTTTGTTTTAAACGATTAAAAATAAGCCAAATCACTTCGTCACAAGCATGTGGGTGGTAATATAGACATATAGGCAATCACATTCAACTGGAGGCTAATATGTCAGATTTAATTGCAGCAAGATATGATGAAGTATCAGCTTCCGAGTTTGAAGATGATATGGTTGTCATTGTCATTACCGATGAACAGAGTGAAGATATTGAGGTTATTTCAGACCTTGATGATCTTTTCGTTAATACTGAGGTTGTGGTTATTGATGGTGACGCTTTAGAAGTCGACTATGATAACGCTGGATATTTTTCATCAGAGAATAGCTATGAAGTTTCAGTAGACGATATGTTATTCGACAATACCGTTGGTGAGCAACTTATGGATTGTGGTTTTTTCGGCACTCAAAGCTAATAGATACTCGTTATTTATTATCGCGTCCCAATCGTCATGCAGGTGTGGTTATTTATTTACTGAAAAGCCATGTTTTAAATAACAGGCAACGATAATCTAACAGGAGCGGCTATGAAACTCGAAAACATTAACAAAGAGCAGCAGCTCTATGTTCTTAAATGTGGCTCTATTCTATCAAGCTACGGATTTGATCTCCTGCATACAAAAGCAACCGCCGTAGCTGACTGGATGGACGTTGAAGCACCAGTAGCTGCACTGGGTACAGAAGAACATTTTGAACAATGTGCAGAACTCATGCGGCGCGGGCAGGTATATGCTAACGCTTCCCGGAAATGCTGCCCCGGTAATCTTTCCCCCCAACTAATTGGGCTTGAAGGTTGTCGTGTTAGAGTCACTACCGATGACGGTGAGGAACGCTGTTTCTGGGTTGCAAAAACGACCGGATGGATGCCGGGTCACCTCGAAGTTCCACGCTCGAATACGGCTTATGGCCACCCTGCACAAGCGCATTACAAGTCAGTTCAGACTATTCGATAAGTCACCGGTGCTCCGATTTCGACATGATGCATACCAACCAGACTCACTACTGTTGTCATCGACAAGAATGACAACAGTAGTGAGTATCTATGGCTTATCCTCGGAAAACAGCCCATTATTCATGCCTCCCTCTTCCGGTATGGCATAGCTCACATGGCTTCAGATAAAAATCAAACCGATAAACTCGCCCGCGATATTAAAGACAAGGTTCTCGCCAGGCCTGCTGGCTCATCAGGAGAACCAGTGGAGTACCGGAGTGTCCATGAATTTATGACACTAACCCGCACGGGAACCCCTGCTGATGCCCGCCAGTTCCGGCTGGCTGTTAAAGCTAAGGGAATAGCTATCTGGCCTGATGATGACCCACGCGTAGGGCAGCAATTTGCACGTGACGGCATTCGCTGGGAAGTTCGTCTGAAGACCTTCCGGCCTGAGAGTCAGGATTCATTTGACGATGACCTGGATGAGAAAGTCTCACCAAAACGCTTTGGATATCGCCGGTACGGTGCGATGTCCCGTCCTGATCAGAAGAAATTCAGCGACAGGGTATACTTCAACTGCATGGAGCGGTGTGTCGTCACCGGTGTGAAGACAAAATGCAGGGGAGAAGCAGCACATCTGATTGAGCATCATAAAGCGGGCTCTGACCACTGGAGTAATGGCCTGTGGCTTCGGGCAGACATACATCGGTTATACGACAACGGCCTGTGTGTGATTAATCCCAGCACCCTGACAATCCATTTCCACCCCACTATCCTGGCTAAGGATGACGATCTCATCGCGTATGAAGCTCGGCCAATATTACCGACAAGAAAACCTGTAAACCCTGCCTGGTTAAAATCCCGGTGGGATGAACTTACCTGGCCGAAGTAAGCATCGTGTCTGACAACGGTAGTGAGGCCTAATCATTACCGTTGTCGTAGCAAACGGGCTTCAATGCTTGGCTCATTATCGTTGTCACCAGTCTGGTCAGCTCATAACTATTGCCATCGGCACTGAGATGCCGTCCTGCGCATCGAACTCACATCCATTGTCACTCGATTTTTGAATCTGCCGGGAGTGTAACCAGTGACAATGGTAATGATCACCTTCACATAATTAACGAACCGTTACTACTGGTAAGAGGGTGCATGGTCGACAACGGTAATGACAATTAAGGAAAGTACCTTTCTGTAATGACAACGGTAGTGACTTAATGGTTAACCCTTGTCTGGTTACCGGCAATCAAGTACAGGAACTATGACAATGGTAGTGAGTCATTACCATTGTTATGGCTCATCATACTATCCCTATATACAGCAAGTAGACGGCGTTGCTCACTACCATCGTCATTGGTTGCATGGGTAGCAGAATGTTAGATGACAACAGTAGTGATTCTGGTGCTTCACCATCCGCCTGGTGACAACGGTAATGAGTGATCGAGATCACTATCGTTGTCGCAGCGTTCGGTATGGCTACAACCGGCAAGTTGTGCCTCGACAATGGTTGTGATCCCGCACTCACTTGATTCGTCATCGCCGGAACGACCCCACTGAAATGTACTTGGAAACGATGACAATGGTAGAGACTTGAAAAAATCACATCCATTGTCATTGACCAATCAGGTTAGCTACGACAGCGGTTGGACTCATTTCCATTGTCACCGACAGGCCATGTATTCATACAACGACAACGGCAGGGAGTGACGCGGTCACTACCACGGTCATTCATCCCGCCCCTCAAGTACGAGCAGACAGTACGGCGAGTGAATCCTTACCATAGCTACCTGAAAGGCCTGATTAACCTGGAATGCATATGACAACGGTAATGACCAACAGAACTCATTTCCGTTGTCATTGTGCTGGTGGAGCAGTAAGAACTTGGTCTGAATCATGAATGACAACGGTAGTGAGTATTCTTAGTCAATACAGTGGTCATTCAAATGCGCCGGGAGCAAATGACAGCGGTAGTGAGTCAAATCACTCATTACCGTTGTCATTGTGTCATGGGAATCAGCGATAAATCCGTACTGACGATGCCGACAATGGTAGTGAGCGGTATGAGGTCTTCTCCGAGAAGCTGCTCTGGAGAGTTGTCGATGATGACAACAGCAGTGAGCTGCCAAGACTCATTGCCGATGTCATGGTGTCATGGGTATCAGCGATTTGTCTGTACCGGCGATTCCGACAATGGTAGTGAGCGGTGTAAGACCTTCCCTGAGAAGCTGGTCTGGAGAGATGTCGATGATGACAACAGTAGTGAGCTATCTAGTCTCATTACCATTGTCATGAGTGGTCACCCCGCAATGACAACAGTAGTGACCGCGTCACTCAATACCGTTGTCATTAAGCTAAACAGGATTCTCTGACGATGTGCAGGGAGGGAGGGTTCCAGGCCGTCATCTGACAGCCCGGAGGGAATGCTAGCTGGCGGGATTGTTCTTTTTCTGGCTTCTAAGGCTGCGAATGTAGTGAAGTTCTTCAGCTGTTAAGTCATGGATGGTTAACGTTTCATCCCCATCAATGGGCTCATCTGGTGGGCACAATTCACCTTCCAGTGGCTCACCATTATTTTTACCCGACGTGCCATTGTTCTCCTCATCAGCATCACCCTCGCCATCACCATCAGGTGGTGGTTGGATATTGTTCAGATTCAAATCAGGATCGCGTTTGTGGATCTGGAAATAAACCTTCCCATCTTTTTTTACTTCGGTGTACTGAAGGTAACCAATGGATGCCAGCTCCTCCAATGCCTTACGTACTGTGGCGTTCTGGCTGTTGGCACGGGTCTTAAGATTTAATCGGTTCTTAAGTCTCGTTAAGGAGATCGGGATTGGATTTGGTGGAAGTGACTCAATGAACGTGTAAAGCGCCTGTGCGCTCTCTTTTTTCGCCAGTTCCTTGATAGCCTTCAGCTGCATCAAAACCTTGTGGTCGTACTGATACAACTCGAATATCTTAGGGTCTATCTGTAGCTCTACCTGATCAGAGTCCGGGTCAAGCAAGGCAGACTGCACCAGGTGCGTCGTATACACCTTTGACGAGTGGGTGCTGGTGAAGGACAACATCACGGATGCCAGCCTGCGTAACGACGCGTCGATACGCTTACGGGATGCGGTAGAGGAACGATAATTTTCAGGGTTACAGAGCTTCAGAAACTCAGTAAATTTGAGGCTGATCTTATCGTTATCAATCGGATGGTTAGCTAGCGTTCGGATGATTCCCATCCACGTTTTGAAGTCAACAGACATATCGAGGCGCTGACCCACGATCGAGATATTGGTGAAACCCTCGCTCTCCATCAAAGAAAGTGTCTGTAGTTCTTTCGTGGCATCAAAGCCAACAGTTTTGTATTCACGACTCTGACGGCCAACGCTTTTTGGTGATGGCACAAACAACCCAAGGCGCATGAGCGCGATAGACTGAACCGTCCTGCTGCTATTAGGACGTAAAATAATTTCTTTACCTGTCTCTCTCTCTGTTACAGAGAAAGCCCTGGTAACCATCTGGCCTTGCTGCTCAGAATCTTTCTCATTGGTCATAGTGGTTTATCGACTGTATTAATCAACAGATTATTGAATACTATCGCCCAAAGCCCTCAGTGTCACTTAAGGGATCTCTGCGACGATCTCAGATTGTGCATAAGTCCAGGCTAAAAAAACGCCACGACTAAATATAAAACTCTGAAATTCACATAAAAACAAATACATACGTAGTTTATCAACAAAGGATCAATTCCGGTGAAAAAGATCCTTTAAAAAATCACTACCATTGTCGCCGCAATCACTACCGTTGTCAAAAAACTCACTACTACCGTTAAAAAACTCACTACCAATGTCAAAATAATCACTACCGTTGTCACCGATTGGCTTCCAGGCCTTGTGCCGTCTGGCTTCCGAGCTGCGGGGATCTCTTGTGATCTATGGGAACTCGTAAGGTACTAATTATTGGAACTACCTTGTGGAAAATGGGGATAAATTCTCTCTTCGAGTTAAATCAACATCGAATAGCTAAATTGTCGAAAATATGTACGGGCATGAAAGGAAAATGCGTATAGAAAACAGTGGATAAGATTTTAATAATTTTGTTTCATCATACAGGTGATAGATGGTATCTATATGAATTATAATAGAAATATACTCAAAACTCTTTAAGAGTTATACCTTCAGATCACACAATAAAACTCACTACCATTGTCACAAATACTCACTACTAACGTCGAAATAGTCACTACCAATGTCATTTTAATCATTACCAATGTCAAAAAAGTCATTACCATTGTCATAAAATGCCCTTGAGCCCAGTAACCATGCGGCTTGCAGCGTACAGGGATCTCTTTTGTACTCCGTTGCACCTTTGGGATCTCTTTATTGGAACTGTCCTGTGGAAAAGTATCTTTTTTGCCTTCGTCAGCTACTGACTCGGTGCTTTACTGATTGTGTAAACAAAACGATAAGAGGCACTCACATGTACGCAACTGCAAAAGAAATTATCGCAAAGCTGCAAAAAATGAACCCTGACGAAAAGGTGCTAGTCCGTGTCTGGTACAAGTCTGATGTTCAGGAGTTAGCAATAGACCGAAACATGCCGCAGGTTTCAGCTAGCGAAGCTGAGTCGACCTTAGCGTTGATAGACCGAACTCACGATGGTGATATCGGTATCAACTGGGATGTTGTTCAGAGTGGTATTGAGACAGTTCGTAGTGGCCAAATTTAAGCAACCGAGTAACAAGGACGTGACTCAACTAATCCACATATCCACCGGGTAGATCAACAGATCGATCCAGATTAAGACCAAATAGAACCAAAAAGATCCCCGCTCCCGCAAACCCGCAGCTGGTAAGCTCTGAAGACCTGCCCCGGTGGGGTTGAGAGGGAAAAAAGTGAGCTCTGAAGGGCTGTCGGTGGGGTTAGCCTGGTAGCTGGTGGTGTTCAAAGGGAATAACGGTGGGATTGGAAGGGGAAAGGAACTTAATTATCAACATCTGCTGTGCTAATGAAAACATCAAATAAAAACATAATCATACGTAACAAATCTCAAAAATAGGTGATCGGTATTCATTTTTTGTCCACACTGGCAGCAGATCAAAAATTTGATGTCAACGACATTTATCCGATTCATCTCTGAAATAACGTATTGATTTAGTACAAATAAAAACCAATACCCGATAAATGGGGACTAAATGACCCCTATTTCTCATGATCAATAAAAATCACCGTGATACATTCGCCCGGACTGGGCATTCCAAGATACCCGGAAAATAACAATAAAACTGGGGGATCCACACGATGAACTCGAATGAAGTTCTTCTTTTCAAGGACGCTATTCCCGACTTCAATCAGCCGTCGACTGGAAAGCTGACGGTGACAAAAAATTCATCAGTACAACCTGTATCACTGCTCCGCCTGGGCGTTTTTACTCCCAGTTGCCGAACAGAGGCAACGGTCACGCTAAACGTGACGGAAGCGCTATCCAGTCTGGAAATTGCAAAACAGGAAGGGTACACGGACATAAAGATCACCGGCCCGATGCTGAATTATTTCCAGGACTTCCGGTGCTGGACAGCAATCGTCCATTCCTTCAGCGTATCGCCTGATGCGCTGAAAGGTAACCGGATTAAAATGCCCTTTAGTGAATTTGCCAAACTCTGCGGCTACCCATCAAAACGCTACAGCACGAAACTGCGCAATGAGATAGCCGATTCGTTGACGAAGATTCGCTCAAAAAGCATTCGGTTTGAGAAGAACCCGGGGATCACCAAGTTCAAAGTAGCCGGGTTGCTGAAAGAGGCGGAATTTGATGGTGAAAGTGATTACATCATCCTGGAAGCCGACGAACGACTCTGGGATTTGTACCGTTCAGATCATCTTACTCTGTTGCGGAAGAAACCCCTGGAGCTACTTACCAGGAATGAAACGGCTCAGGCGCTCTATACATTTTTTGAAGCGCTACCTCAACATCCAGCCCCGATCACCTTTGACAGACTTCGACAGCGTTTACTGCTCAATGGGCGCATTGCCGAACAGAACCGGAAAATGCGAACTGCTCTCGATGTGCTTGCCAGCATCGGTTACCTGAAATTTTACTACCTGGTGGACACCAGCGTACCCACCATTCAGATCACGGATCGGAATCCCAAACTAACAGGTTCCTGATGTTTGAAACGTCTTTTTGCCCGGTTCCGGGAATGTGCTGTCTCATTCCCACCGGTCAAAAACACTAAGTTGACGTTTCCCTCTCAAACCCACCCGTGATTTTGTAGTCGCTAAAGGGCTTTGTTGAATAAATCGAACTTTTGCTGAGTTGAAGGATCAGATCACGTATCTTCCCGACAACGCAGACCGTTCCGTGGCAAAGCAAAAGTTCAAAATCACCAACTGGCCCACCTACAATAAAGCCCTCATCAACCGTGGCTCCATAACTTTCTGGCTGGATGATGAAGCTATTCAGGCCTGGTATGAGTCAGCAACACCTTCTTCACGAGGCAGACCTCAGCGCTATTCTGACCTTGCCATCACGACTGTGCTGGTCATTAAACGCGTATTCAGGCTGACCCTGCGCGCTGCGCAGGGCTTTATTGATTCCATTTTTTCTCTGATGAACGTTCCGCTACGCTGCCCGGATTACAGCTGTGTCAGCAGGCGGGCAAAGTCGGTTAATGTCAGTTTCAAAACGCCCACCCGGGGTGAAATCGCACACCTGGTAATTGATTCCACCGGGCTGAAGGTCTTCGGTGAAGGCGAGTGGAAAGTCAAAAAGCATGGCCAGGAACGCCGCCGTATCTGGCGTAAGCTGCATCTCGCCGTTGACAGTAAAACACATGAAATCATCTGCGCTGACCTGTCGCTGAACAACGTTACGGACTCAGAGGCCTTCCCCGGGTTAATCCGGCAAACCCACCGGAAAATCAGGTCAGCCGCCGCCGATGGCGCTTACGATACCCGGCTATGTCACGATGAACTGCGGCGTAAGAAAATCAGCGCGCTTATCCCTCCCCGAAAAGGTGCGGGTTACTGGCCCGGTGAATATGCAGACCGTAACCGTGCAGTGGCTAATCAGCGAATGACCGGGAGTAATGCGCGGTGGAAATGGACAACAGATTACAACCGTCGCTCGATAGCGGAAACGGCGATGTACCGGGTAAAACAGCTGTTCGGGGGTTCACTGACACTGCGTGACTACGATGGTCAGGTTGCAGAGGCTATGGCCCTGGTACGAGCGCTGAACAAAATGACGAAAGCAGGTATGCCTGAAAGCGTGCGTATTGCCTGAAAACACAACCCGCTACGGGGGAGACTTACCCGAAATCTGATTTATTCAACAAAGCCTCGCTAAAGGATAAATAGTCCCATTTACATCTGAAAAGCTGATGGGGCGCGTCAGGCCTCTATTGAATACAACTTGTATTACCATGAAAAATAAAGAAAATAACACTCCTCTTTATAATTACTGCTGTTCGCCTAATCCCAAAAAGATACTTTTTTAATCTGCACAGTTTTTATCGCCGGTGGGAACGAGAGGGAAGGGGAAAATATACCCGGTGGGATTGAGAGGGAAGGCCTGTAGAAAACAACCCGACAATCTTTTGTCGGCTGGAATGACCAGGGTAAATTAAGTTCTGGAGGATAGTTATGACTTCGACATTTGGTAAGCAGCTGAAGCTTTATGCAGACCGGCAAACGGGCGCAAAACGTACTGCTCTTGATTTTCAATATGTGGTTTCGCCTGGTAAGGATGCGTTTCCCACGGTGAACATCACTATGGCTCCGATTGCTGATGGCGCAAAAGAAGCCCAATGGGAGCTTAAGCGCGTCATCCAGCTGAATCGCTATGAATTAACTCAATGTTGCGCGGTATTGTTCGGGCTGGAAAAGGAGATGAGGGCAAACTTTCACGGAACCGATAAAAACAAAGGTTTTACGCTCATCAACAATGGTGCATCCGGCTGCGGGATAAACTTTTCTCATGGTGGGGATATGCTGACGCATATGTTGAACCATGCCCAAAGAATGGAAGTAGGGGCATTTATTCTGAAACGGCAGGCGGATGCGTGGGATATGAGTGTCAGTGACGTTCTTGCACTTTTGCGTCAGTCCGTGGCCATCAAACGGGCATAAGATCACGAAGCAGGTTCAAGAACAGGCTTACCGTACAACAATTTTCAAATCCAAACTGACCCTACTTAACTTCAACTGGAAGGCGCTATGACAGAACATCAGCAGAATAGAAATGTTTGTGAAGTCGGGTTAGCCTGTGAAGCCATGACGATTGATCCCAAAACCATTCAGTCAGCAGTAATGCGTAAAGAAGCCACGCAAGTTGTTATTCCTCACTTTAAGGGGGTTTGTCCTGCTTTTGTCGAATGGGCTGAACAATGCTTACCTGGCGATAAACTTCCTCGTGGGAAATTTTTTAGGTCACGAGAATGGATGCGTCAGTTCACCACTTGCCAGATAAACTACAAGACAGATCATCCAGATGAAGGAAAGTATGGATGGCTTTTTGAAGGAACCAAATATTGAAAAGTTAAGGAGATATGATTAATGCTAATTTATGCCGCAGATCTGATTTTACCCTTAAAAATTCTGCTGGTGGTATTTGTCGTGACTATCATAGGCGCTACCATCGGGTTGAAATTTGTACGCTCCGAAAACAAGATCGTTTGCATGTGGCTCGTGCCAATAGGCTGTCTTGGGGGAATTTTTGCATTGATGATGTTTCCATCAATTACCACAAATGATTTGTTGCTCGGCAAGAGATGGTCGGAAGATTGTCGCGTGGTCGAAAAATACGAACGCCACGCTTTTGAAGCACCGACGAACCGGCTGATTTGTTCGGGGGTTGATGAGCATGTTAATTCAGAAAGTTATGCGGTATTAACGAAAGCTTACCGGGAGCGGGGGGGAGAACTTATTTCGGGATCCCATAGTGTTGAAAACTAGCCTTCAAATCTAATGCTACGGAGTTTTCATGAATAATAATCACAATGTTTTTCCTTGCAATGAATTGGGTATGGGTGATTCCAAATCGGAATTGGAAAGACTCCTTGAATTATGTGAATCCACTCCGCAAACAGGCGAGCCTAACCCCCAGATAGCTAATATGCAAGCATTTTGGAATCGATAACTGGTGGCTCATCTCATATCACTGGCTTCAATTTTTGCTCTCATATTCTTAATGGCCGTAAATTTTCCACACTCAACGATGCAGAGATAAAACAGCTAACATCTCTTCGCAATGAGGGGCGAAAAGACGGTTTTGTGGTCAGAATTCAACCTGTTGATGTAACCCCTGAACTTCAGCTTGAAAGGTATCTTGCGTCAAGTTGGGAAAGCGAAATCGAGATTTATAAACGCGTACCGTCGATTGTCGTGATCTGTAAAATCTCAGGTCTGTCTGCATTGGCAGGCTCGGGGAACAAAATGTTTTTAAATATGGATTACTTAAGTTGCGGAACTGAAACTGATGATCAGGATTGCCAGGATTAAGTCACTGATTGGCGGTTGCAACGAGCTTTGGGTTTGTTAGACTGGCCTGACATACCTTCCCCCATCGCGGGGTGCGTTGTCGGAGTATCAAAATATTGTTTTCCCCTATGCGGGGTTTAATTAGTGAGTAGCGACTGCCCGGGTTAGCGCCTGACCCGTGTCAGACTTCTGAAGGATATTTTGATATTAACCGTCCAGCTGGACGGTTTTTTTTCGTCTGTTTTTAATTTGGATAGTGGTATGGGTAGAAAAAAACAATCAAACCGCAGTGTATCAGCGCCAGCTGTTGATGCTGAAAAAGAAATTATCGACCCGAGATGGAACATCTTTTTCTTTGCGGCAATTGACCGACCGTGGGTGCTTAACCCGCATCTTTTTTACGCTGAACAAGCGCAGGAACGTTTGCTGTCGCAGTTCAGTGATGTGGAGATCAGGAGTGAAGCGACAAAGAAAGGCGAGTCATTTATAGAGTCAGCTGGAGACTGGTTCAATCCTGATTACCACGACGAAAGTGACGTATACGAGAATATTGAACAGATTGAAGCTTGCCACTGGGTTGCGTTGCGGGAAATGAAGGTCACGGTCACGCTTTCCCTGACCGCTGGGATGTACCACCAGTTTGACAAGGCATTACGAGATCTGCTTATCCGGGAGGCCAGAAGCTGGCGGTGGCTCGACATGGTTGTGATATCAGATTTGATCTGGAACCTCAGTTTTCCGAGGCTTATGGATTTGATGGAATGGCTGGGTATTGAAGTACGAAACATGCCATGTTTCCCGTTAATCAGTGCATGTCATCAGGTTGTCAACGTTTATAAACATGGAGATGGTGATGCCCACCAGAAACTGGTTAATGCTCACCCGGAGTACTACTCAGTATGGCAATGCGAAGGTTATCCGCAAGAGAGACCAGCTCGCCACGAAGAACTTGAAGTTTCCGAGGAACAGTTTAGAGAATTTGCCGAGGCGATAACGGTGTTCTGGAAGAGTCTGCCGGAAGGACTATCTTATTCGGGGATGGGAAAAGAGCCTAAGTGGTTTGGCAAGGCTTATGAAAAAGTGAAGTGCGACAAAGAAAAACGCGAGCGTAAAGCGGAAGAATAGTGGGGCACTCTAGCCCCACCGAAACAAAAGGAGAGTCAGACAGCCGGTGACGGTTGCCAGCCTGATTGAGTCTGGATCCATTTGCCTACGGAAATCATGTCGTAACCACCGTTCCCGTAGGACGACTTCACTTCTTCTATTTCGACTGGAACCGCCAGCTCGATGGGGCGGAACCAGCCATCATCACCGACTGTATACCGGCCTTCATGTTCCTTGCTCATTTCGCAGACCCGGCTGGGTGGAAGCCAGAAACCTTCATTTGCTCTTTCGGATGCGATACGAATAGCTTCATCCACGGAAGCGACTTCCCGGATGTGTTCGTTATGCGCGTTTGACATTTTGATCAGAAATGACTTCATAGAACCATTTTCCTCAGCTTAGGCCGGTAACGTTAATCGTCGGGGCGGTCGGTAATATTCCGGCGATAGTGTCCTCATATTGTACTCTGGCATGATGCATAACAGAAATTTGAGAGCGCGGGATTGAGAGGCGAAGTAGTTTGATGATAATCGCTGCGGGTGTACTATCAGCCTGATTCCTGGACTGAAGCCGAACGTCCAGCCGTGGTAAAACTGGTGAACGATGTTAACCTGGCATCGAGATATCGAGACCGTAACCATCTGACTGAATAAGGAGCTTTTATGCCGAATGGGAGAGTGATTTTTAACAAAAGAGGCCGATGGGACTGGCTTGATAGCGGTTGTGATATAGATGAGGATGAATTAAAGCAGGAAGAGTGGTTTGTTGGCGATATGTATTATCCGCCAGACTTTGAATACGATACGTCAATGCATGATCACCAGATTACAGAGTGGTTGTCTAAACCTGAAGAGCTGGTGCGGTATGAGCGAGGGCGTTAACTCAATTTGCTTATCTGAACTGGCTACATGATCTTTCAGCGTGGCCATTTCGGTTCTTCACATTTCCCTGACTCCCTCCTGACAGAACCGACTATTTCATCCATGAACCGCAAGAGCGGTAACTAAATGCCATATCGTGTGGCAGAGTGGTTTGCTCCAGTACCCGTCAAAATAGTCCAACATACAAAAACAGGGTAGCCTGCCCCGGGCTTCACCCGGGCCAGGCTACCCGGAGTCGAACCGTTAACCCGGAGTCGTGGGTGAGTAACGTCGAGTGCCCGCCTGAATTCCGTGCGGCCACCAGCATTGGCTTCACCTTTTTCCGACCGACACTTTCGTGCTGGTTTGCGGCCGCATCTTCGCCGGGCCGGAACACCCTGCATTTTGTGCCGGTGGCCATCACCGGTATTAGGATAAAGGGAAGAATATCGGTGATGGATTCCGGGATAATCGCCGGGAAAACCCGGGCAGAATTCACGTACATCACCCTCTATTAGTCCAACATACAAATAAACTTCCCCTTTCTGCCCCTGCGCTTCGCTTGGGGCAGAAAGGGGAGCCGTACCTGAAACCTCCGTGTCGTTTTCAGGATCGGGCCCGTGCCCGGGGTAACCATTCTGCCCGGGCCCACCATTTTAAAAAGAAACCGCCGTGCCCGGTCTGGCCATTTCCCCCGCCTGCGGCAACCGGGCCGTGCCGGTCTTTCCGTCCGGTTCCTGCAAACCCCACATAGGGACTCCGGTCGCTGGATGAGCCATGCGAGAAAATATGAGAAAAAGAGAGAAAAAAAGAGAAAAAAAAGAGGGGCCGGGGGCGCGAGGGTTTCAGTGGGTATAAAGGTCAAGGGCGCTTTGCAGGGTGGACGCGGGGGTGTTGACCCTGATCGCATTTGTATGTTGGACTAATTTTGCATATATGAAGACAAGAAAAGACGCGCTGCCGACAGAGCAGGTATACTCTCGCCATCAAATGTGCGGCCAGCGGCGGGGGAGGCACTGTTGCAAAGTTAGCGATGAGGCAGCCTTTTGTCTTATTCAAAGGCCTTACATTTCAAAAACTCTGCTTACCAGGCGCATTTCGCCCAGGGGATCACCATAATAAAATGCTGAGGCCTGGCCTTTGCGTAGTGCACGCATCACCTCAATACCTTTGATGGTGGCGTAAGCCGTCTTCATGGATTTAAATCCCAGCGTGGCGCCGATTATCCGTTTCAGTTTGCCATGATCGCATTCAATCACGTTGTTCCGGTACTTAATCTGTCGGTGTTCAACGTCAGACGGGCACCGGCCTTCGCGTTTGAGCAGAGCAAGCGCGCGACCATAGGCGGGCGCTTTATCCGTGTTGATGAATCGCGGGATCTGCCACTTCTTCACGTTGTTGAGGATTTTACCCAGAAACCGGTATGCAGCTTTGCTGTTACGACGGGAGGAGAGATAAAAATCGACAGTGCGGCCCCGGCTGTCGACGGCCCGGTACAGATACGCCCAGCGGCCATTGACCTTCACGTAGGTTTCATCCATGTGCCACGGGCAAAGATCGGAAGGGTTACGCCAGTACCAGCGCAGCCGTTTTTCCATTTCAGGCGCATAACGCTGAACCCAGCGGTAAATCGTGGAGTGATCGACATTCACTCCGCGTTCAGCCAGCATCTCCTGCAGCTCACGGTAACTGATGCCGTATTTGCAGTACCAGCGTACGGCCCACAGAATGATGTCACGCTGAAAATGCCGGCCTTTGAATGGGTTCATGTGCAGCTCCATCAGCAAAAGGGGATGATAAGTTTATCACCACCGACTATTTGCAACAGTGCCTTAGCAATGGCTTTTGATAGAACGATATCAGCCAAAACCTTGCCGCACCCTATAGGTGGTAACTGGTCAGGGTCGCCAGTAAAGATAATACGAACCGATGGGTGAATATGGTTGACCAGGCGATACATGGTTGGCAAGTCAATCATACTGGCTTCATCTATTACCAGTAAATGCTTTGGCTGGTCTGAACTTGGCTCAATAGGTTCTCTACGTAATAACTTAGCGATAGTTGAGGTGATAAAGCCAATTGACTCATGCAAGCGCATAGCAGCTCGGCCACTCAGTGCTACTGCATGTATTTCAAATCCCATTTGATGGTAGGCTCGAAGTGCGGTTCTAAGGACTGTGGTTTTACCTGTGCCAGCTCCGCCCGTAATACAGCTCACGGCGTTATCCAAACACGTTGTCACTGCTTCAATCTGTTTCTTGGTTAGCTCGTATGGTAATTCATCAACCGAAGAGCAATATGCAGAATTTGCAACTTCGTCATAAAGGTTGTTTTGATTAGCTAGTGCTTTAAGTCGTTTGGCAACGACATTTTCCATCAACAACTGGGCGGTTGGATGATAAGAGCCAGTGTCAGGGTTTAGGATGTATTGCGCTTTGTTGTGACCTGCTTTAAACGCTTCCGTCACCAGTTCCTTATCTTTGAGCAATTTGGTTAGGTATGGGCGTAAACACGCTTGAGTTGTATAGGTGTGGCCTTTCTCAATCTCTTTTCGAATCGCGGTTTCAAGTGCGGCACTTAGTCTGCGGTGATCACAAACTGTGATCTTAAACTGGTCAAAATTAACCAGTTTATCGACATCCGTAAACGACATTCCAAACCCAATAAGGACATACGGATTTTGTTTAATAGCCTCAATGGACTCTTCTCCATGATGCTTCAATAAGCGCTGCTGAATACTTGCTGGTATCTTGTGTTCGGTCATCCAGTTGCAGTAGGCCAGATTCTTATATTTGGCGTAACCCTCAAATAACGCATTGATAGAATCTTCACTCAGGACACTTCTAAGGCGCTCTCTTGATTCATGAGTGTCTTTTCTAACCGTTGGGTGAAAATCCTTTCCTAACAGTTCCCAAAGTGCTCTAGCTTTACTTTCACCGATACCTTTGAAATCACTTTCTCTGGCAATAAAGCGAATAAGCTGTTCACCCGTTTCTGGCAGGCTGCATTCGATGTGCTCTGGTGATTCATAGGTATGCTGCTGCATCACGAAATCACCTGTTTCTACTTCCTCTACCAAACGAGTTCCCTTCACTGACCAGTGCTGGCCGAGGGCTGGTTGAACGGGGATGGCATCTGGATCAGCTTTGATGGTGACGTAATACTTGCCGCTATTGGTTTTGTGTGAGTTTTTTTTCAGTGGCACGCCACTGAATATCACCATTTTGGTAGAGCTGTACGGAATGCTCGTGACACGCATTTGGTCTTGATGGAGTGTAAATTTCATCGTGGCATAAACCCCATTTCTGACAAGGTTTCATTCAGTTCGCCAAACCGCTCCAGTTTACCTTCCAGCTCTTTAACTTTGGCTTTTAGCTCAATGTTTTCAGCTTCTAAGGTCGATACTCGTTTTGAGTCGAGCAGCTTGCGATTAGCCGTGTTGTCGTATTGCTTTGGTTTGTCGGTATTGTTCCTTGCAGATTCGGTCAGTGGCGGGAGTATACCTTTATCACGCAGTTTGTCTTCTAATGCCTTGAGCGCTTTTCTAAGCGTAGGATTTTGGTTAAGGGCAGACTTACCGCAACCAACCCCTTTTGCTACTTCGATGCGGTTGAGCTTGCCTTTAAAGGCGATTTGCTTAAAGTCATCATCAGTTTGAGTGGCTTGCCATACTTCAAATGCTTCGAGGTTTTGCTGCGCTCTTTGCTGACCGTTCGCCATTAATCATCTACCTCACCTAACAACTTGCGTAGACCTGTCGCAAAGCCTCTAGGGAATATTTCTGTGTTGTATTCCATGTCTTTTACTTGGCCTGCTTGTGTGGTTTGCCAGTTATGTTTTTCCATACATTCGTCAGAGATAGCGTAGGCTAAGGCGTTCTTCTCAGATTCGGTCAAGATGCCAGATAGTGAAGGCAAGACTTCAACACTCGGCTCTGCGCTTGCATCAAACTGACGTACAGGACGCTTATCAATGGTAATATTCGCGTGCTGTTTTAGCAGATTAACCTCTTTGCGATAACGGTTGCGCTCGGCAATAATCTGACCAAACAAAGCCCGTACCGCAGGGTCTGGAATACGCTCAAGTAGCTTGTTATCCTGTGGAACAGACTTAGAGCGTGAGGTTGGCGATAACGGCTTTTTGGTGGTTGTTTTGCACTTTGCTGCCCATGCTTCAATCAAGGTGCGGTAGTGCTTGTTTTTGGTTGCTCGTAACGCTTCGTAACCTGGGCCACCCTCTGCTGCTGATACTCGCCCCATTTGTGCAATGGAGAAATCACGCTGCCCCGATCCTGCATAGGCTTTCAGGATGTCGTTAAGCTTATCTAGGTTTTTTTGGGTTCTTGGCACTTTGTCGTCTTTTAAGTCAGCCAAGATGATATCAATATTAATGTCCATTAACCCTCCAATAGCGCAGGTTGGGTGAGATTTTCTAAGCGTAAGGCTTTATCCGACAGTGCATTCATGCCAGCGTTAAATAGCTTGTGATTAGACAGGTATTCACCCGCTTCGATGTAATTAGCCACTTTACGGTAGCCTTCCATTTTATCGTCAGGGTCGGCTATCTTTGCCATTTGGCGTAGCATGGCATTACCAGCGATTAGCTGCTGTTTTTCATCCATTTCCATAAAGATAGGCTCAAAGCCTTTCTTCATCAGAGCACGACTAAGTTGGCGGGAGCGCTTTTCAATAGCAGGCGTCTTACGCAATTCATCCTGCAAGTCAGGGAAGAATTCGGCATCGTCACATAGAAGGGATAAGTGCAGTAACTCAGACTCTGTTTCAACGAATTTCAAGGCATGGCTAATATCTTGTTCATTCCCTACTGCAATCAATTTATCTTTGGTGTCGTCATCGTTTCGGGCTTCCTCGACGTGAATGATTTTGCTGATTAGCTCGAAGCACGCTATCCAGTCTTTGGTGTATTCATCGGCTTCTACTTGTTGCTTTTCATAGCGGCGCTGTAGAACCTGCATGTCATTATGTTTGGTAAAAGGCGCACCTTGCTCTTCACAGAAGAACTGCTCGTCTTTGAGTGCTTCGTAAGCGTGCAGTGAGAACCGTATTGACGAAGTGAAGCTGGTCAGGCAGGCAGAGTAACCCGCCACGGGAGCAGAGCACCCACCCGGTTCACAGGCCAGTCGGCGATGACATCAAGTACATAATGCAGATAGCGTTCCGGATCCACGCCGTTTAATTTGCACGTCCCGATAAGACTGTACAGTGACGCACCGCGCTCACCACCATGATCCGAGCCGAAGAACAGCCAGTTTTTTCTCCCCAGACTGACCCGTCGTAGGGCGTTTTCGGCAATGTTATTATCCACCTCCACCCAGCCATCTTCTGCATAGCGGATCAGCGCCGGCCACTGGTTCAGCGCATACCCGAACGCCTTCGCCAGTTCTGAGTGCCTTGAGAGGGTTTTCTGTTTCTCCCGCAGCCACCCCTCCAGTGACGCCAGCAGCGGCAGCACTTTTTGGTGCCGGACTGCCTGCCGTTCCTCTGCTCTTTTACCTCTGATCTCCGACTCGATGGCATACAGCTCGCCGATCCGTTTCAGCGCCTCCTCCGTCAGGACTGACGGGGTACGGACGTGAACATCGTGGATTTTTCGGCGGGCATGGGCCCAGCACGCGGCTTCCTTTATATGGCCGTCGCGGTAGAGCTCGTTGAACCCGGCGTAGGCATCAGCCTGCAGTACGCCACTGAAGCCTGCAAGATGGGTCTGAGGGTGGATACCTTTTCTGTCCGGGCTGTAAGCGAACCACACTGCGGGGGCCAGCGCTGATCCGGCGTTGCGGTCGTCTCGAACGTACGTCCATAAGCGCCCGGTCTTCGTCTTCTTATTGCCCGGCAACAGCACCGGGACAGGCGTATCGTCAGCATGGAGTTTGCCGTCGGTCAGGACATAGTGCTGAAGGGCTTCATCCAGCGGTGCCAGCAGACGACAACACGCATCCACCCAGCCCGACAGTACAGAACGACTCAACACTACACCCTGGCGGGCATAGATCTCCGACTGGCGATACAGCGGTGTGTGCTCTGCATACTTTGAGGTCAGCACTCGGGCCAGCAGCCCCGGTCCGGCGATCCCCCGTTCGATGGGGCGCGAAGGAGCCGGGGCCTGAACGATGCGATCGCACCGACGGCAGGCATGCTTTTCACGGACTGTCCGGATAACCCGGAAGGCGCTGCGCATCAGCTCCAGCTGTTCGGCGGCATCCTCACCCAGGTAACTCAGCGAACCACCGCACTCCGGGCAACACGGCTCAGTCGGCAGCAGCCGCTTCTCATCCCGTGGGAGTGACTCAGGGAACGGTTTGCGGGTGCGGGTCTGACGCAGCGGGCGCTGCACTGCCGGGTCATCCACCCGGCCGGTCAGCGTATCGCTTTCCTGCTGCAGCAGGTTCAGGTCAGCTTCCATTTGCGCGATACGGCGGGATACCTTTTCGGAACGACTGCCGAAGTTCATCCGGCGCAGCTTATCCAGTTGCGCCTGCAGATGGTCTATTTCGCGTTCCCGGTTGCTCAGCTTTTCCTGCAGGGCGTGGATCAACGCTTCCTGTTCGGCCAGGCGCTGTTTCAGCAGAAGGATGTCGTCAGAAGAGGTATCGTTCATAAGCCTGTATTTTACCAGGCTTATTCTGCGACAACCAGGATAAA
Source organism: Citrobacter freundii complex sp. CFNIH4 (assembly GCF_002934505.1). NCBI lineage: Bacteria > Pseudomonadati > Pseudomonadota > Gammaproteobacteria > Enterobacterales > Enterobacteriaceae > Citrobacter > Citrobacter freundii complex sp. CFNIH4. Next base: position 47,489 of record NZ_CP026234.1, on the reverse strand, counting down.
GAGCGCTACAACATGGTCAGGGATGTCAGTAACCGCTTTGGCTGTCGCCAGTCGATACCTTCCATCAGCATCGCCAGTTGCGCCGGCGTCAGGAACACTTTGCCATCGCGGGCTGAGGGCCAGGCGAAGCGACCACGTTCCAGTCGCTTTGTCAGCAGGCACAGACCATCGCCGGTGGACCAGAGCAGTTTTACCTGACTGCCGCTGCGTCCCCGGAAGATGAAGACGTGGCCGGACATCGGGTCATCTTTCAGCGCGGTCTGCACCTTTGCGGCGAGGCCATTGAAGCCGTTGCGCATATCGGTGATACCGGCAACCAGCCAGATTTTTGTGCCTGCGGGAAGATTTATCATACCGGCCCCCGCATCAGTTCGCGCAGGACAGTGCTCATGAGTTCAGCAGAGGGATGAGTCAGTGTTATTTCTCCTCCCCGACATTTTATGTGGCAGGTAGCGGGAGGAGAGCAGGATGGTAGTTCGAAGGTTGGGAGAGAAGAGCCCGCCTGAAGCTGCACGGGTATCAGGGCAGGAAGCGACGATGAGTTTTTTCGGGGCCGACAGACCCGCCCTTCACGCTGCCAGAGCCTTATCCATTTAAAGAGCAGGTTATCATTGACGTCATGTTTCCGGGCCAGTGCGGCAATACTGCCTTCTTCTTCAAGAGCCAGCCTGACCAGTTCCATTTTGAATTCAGGGGAATAGTGTTTCCGGGGAAGTCTTTCTTTAGCGCGCATGAGGTGTCCACCTGCAAAATAAGTGGGTGCTTAAGTTACAGGATCCTGGATTCGGGACCAGACGGTACTCAGACGACGCTTACAGTGCTTCTAGCTCACCCTCGATTTCAACCGATAGGTTAGCCGCTTGGTGCGCCTTGTAACTAAGTTGATTAAACTGAGCGTTAAGCGCTGGCAGGTATCGCGCCTCAGTAATAAACCAACGGCAACGAATGCAGTTTTCAGGGCCATGCGGTACGCTGCCATAGATGCGATTAACGGCAGCACTTGCATCTCTAATCAACTCACCACCGTTCCAGCACCCGCCCAGCGTACTGACTTCATCGGATTTTACGGTGTTGCCTCCGACCAAACATAAGCCAGCTGAACGCTCCTCCCAGCCGATGGGATTACGGTTAACTAATGCCGCCTGAATGCTATCTTCTTTGTGATAGACCATTTTGCATTGAATTTGCGCTAGTGAGGCATCTTTGAGGAAGTTGCGCACTGATTGCTTGGCTTTACCCTCAAGCTCCCCCTCGGCTTCACTCATTTTTTCCGCCATCACGGACGGGGTAATTTTGTTGTAGTAGATGGTCATTAGGATACGTGAGTGCCCTGCCAGTAGTTTGGATATGACCGGTAGTGGCAATTGGGTATCCATCGTGTAGGCAGTTATCAGCGATACACGCAAGCTGTGCAGGGGGAAATTTGTGGCAACCTTAGCGTTTTCTGGAGTGTCTTCTGGGTAATCCACAACCAGTTTAAGTCGCTCTCCATTATCAAGCGTATTACCTTGCTCAGCGAGCTGGTTTTCCAATTCCAGTAACAATTGATACCAGAAAGGTGCTATATTCGCAGCCCCACAAATTGGTTTGTATTTATCTTCTCCTTTCGCTGACGCATCCCGAAACAGAAAGGCGATTTCACCCATGCTTTCTAACTGGGTTTGTGACTTATGTTTGCCAATATGTTTAGTTAACAGCGTGGTGCAGTCTGTCGGTTTCACTATAGGGTTGTATTTTTCCTGCCAGTTACGCAGTTTTTCCAGCCAATATAATACTTCCTCATTCTGCCAAGGGATGATGTAGCCCCGCTCAAGTTCGTCTTTATTTTGGTCAGCGGTTTTGTTGGTGTTGATATATAAACCTGTGGAATACTGGCCTGTCATGGTGTCATGGATACGGCGAATGATGCCTTTACCAAAAGGGCGTTTTTCGCTACCGAGCGCAAAGTCATGCTTGTCATTGAGCTTCCAACGACCGCTTTCATAACGCCACGTATCCGCTTCACCACTGTCTAACATACGCACTTGATAGGTGCGCAGTGGCAGATGCAGCTTCATAAATATAACCATCGCTTTGACAGGTGACCAGATTTGGTGGAGGGTGATTCTTTTATTATCTCTAGTCACCTCTTTGGTACGCCACACACAATCGGGGTCAGATTTGTCAATCAAGTCAGGCTCAACTTCAAACCAATCGCCACCTGATTTCCTTTGCCCTGCCTGCTCTTGTGCCCATGTCCAATGCTTGAAATGTCGGTAGTGATAGCTAGGCAGTAACGACTCGCCTTGTGGTAGGTTTTGCTCAATCACCGTCAGTTCCGCTTTATCTGGCAATGGACACAGAATTTGGCGCAGGTCTTGGATGTAACGATACGGAAGTGGGTTACGCACGGTTTCAGTGTGTGATTGTTGCCTCTTAATTTTGCTCAGCGGATTGCGAACCAGTGGCATTAAGTTGCCGCTATCATCTTCTTCAGATAGATGATGCTCAATGACGTAATTAATGAAGTCACCGAGGTGGTTGATAGATTTTGATACTTTGACGGGGTCGTTAATAGTTTTTCTCACAGTAGCTTCTAGCTCTTCAGTGGAGCAGATATGGCCATTGTAGCCCTTGAAAAACAGACCAATATCAGTTGCATAGGGAGCGCACTCCAACAGGTAGGACTCAAAAAAACGGCTCAACGCGGAAAGCTTGTGGTCAACCCCCACATGCTGTGTCGCCATCCACTCAGCGGCTAATTCCTGCCATTGCTCCCACTCAGGGCCAAGGGTGGTGAGCATCCATTTAAACGTTAAGTCCGATGTACGCCCGTCATGTTTCTTGACTTTTTTTGCCATTATTTACCTCGTAATTTCGGATGCTTGCCTGTGAAATAGCCTTGCGGGTCAATATCGTCAAAACCGTGCTCGACCAACTCTTTCCAATCTAGCGATTTTACTTTGGACTCAGGATTTGCCAGTTGTAGCGTGGCCTTGTTGAGTTCATCGGAAATTTCCTGCTGCCCTTTACCTGTGTAGGGAACTTGAGACTCCAGTGATTTATGGTGCATACATCGTCGTATCACCAACGGGTTAAGTCCTGAACGCTCTAAGCGTCTGCCATAACTATGACGATGACCGTGCGGGTCGAACCCTTCCGATTTGTTTGGCTCTAAGCCAATGCGCCTTAATCCCGCCGCATAGCTTTGGTGAAACGCATTCAAAGTGTATGGGTTTCCAAGGGCGCTGTGATGGAATGAAATGAACGCATAGGTGTGATGGCAGTCAATACTGGCTCGATATTTTTGGTATCTCTTCCACAGTGACATAAAAACCTTGCCATAATCCGTTGGAAACCACTGAACTTGTATGTAGTTATCTCGATGGTCTACAACTCTTGTTTTCCAGCCAACGTATGCCGTGCCTTTCATTCGTTTGCGTGGTATACGAGCGTATTTTTCTTGTAAATAGGCTTCTCTGGTTTTTGTCCCTGAGCGACTACGCCAACCTTCGGGTGCTTTACCATCGACTTCGTTGTAAATTCGAACTATCGCTTTTTCAGGGTCATACGGATCTTCAAGTACATCAGTCACCCACAGCATAATAGCTTCGCTTTCACGCAAACCGCCACCGTGCATCAAGAGCAGCATAAGCTTATCTCTCAACGCAACTCGTGGATCTTTTGCTCCGCCAATACCATCTTTATAGAATGATTCCCAATGCTTATCTGGGAATGCTAAAGCATCGTCTTCGGCTTTCGTCAATGGAGTACGTCCTTTCATTGTGCGAGCTTTACGGATGGTTTTGTTAACGGTTTTATCTTCAATATGTCCAAGGAAGTCATTTTGGTTTTTTCGATACCAAGCAGCGTAATTAAGGCGTTGCTCATGAGGTGTGGCATCTCGCAAAGGGTTCATTGGCTCTGCGCCATGCTTGTTAGCCAGCCAATCAGTAAATGCCGTTAATCGATGAATATGTTTATTGACGTTATCAGTTGAGCTTGGCACCCAGTACAAGCCAGAGGGATCTAAACCATCTTCACCGATGGTGCCTGTGTAAAGACGCTTAGCAAAGGTTTGGAATAGCATTTTAGGATCTTCAAATAATCCTTTGTTGGCTTCCATGTAATCCAAGAGCAAAGAAGTGGCTTGTATAAAACCATTCATTAAAGCATTACTAGCACCATCAGCTTCCATCTTTAGCAAGTAATCGGTAACTGAACCAACTTCACCTTGTTCGGTGATCAAGATGGGGAGCTGACTTTTAATGCCAGTATTATCTTCTACGATAGTTGCTTTGACTTTAACCGATGACAAGGTTCATTCCTTTATACACGTTAAACATACAATACACTATAATTCTAAAGAGTTTATTGTCAAATAAAAAGGCAGATTTCTCTGCCTTAATACACAATATACATAGTTCAAGGTACTATATATAACTTAAGGGCGTTTTATTTTTGTGTGCTTATTTACCATCCGTTTCATCATCTACTTTCTGAGTCATGATTGGAGGCGGCGCTTCATTATCAATTTTCCTACGGCCTTCATCGCTGAAGAAGATTTTCCAGATAAAGTGCCCGACAAAAAGGATTCCGCATCCTATAATCAGCGCCCAGTCGAAAGTGTCAAATGGTCTGTTAAAATAATCAAACATATAGTTCTCCAGGGTAGAGTTCGTGACTAAGCCCGTTAAACGTTGTGTGGATAATTGCTCCACCAGACCGGGCAATGCAATTCATTGTTTTTTTCAGACCATCCGGCATCTATGAGTAATCTCTTCACAAAAAATGGCTGGTTTCTGAAGATATCTGTAGAAATTGATGTAGCTTTAATGACACTTCCTTTTTCACCAGGTTTTGTTGGTTTCTCGTAACGCGTTATACCGATATGCTGTAGACGTGACCTAATCGCGCCATCTGTCCTATTCATTTTCTTGGCAATCACTTCTATTGAACGATGCTCAGATAGAAGTGTAATTAAAAACTTATAGTTTCCACATACCCATTTGGCTGGTTTTTGTGGTTCTCTTTGGTTCCGTTCAGGCACTGATCTTTCCTTAATTTGTTGTGGTTTTTCACTATCACAATCAATGTCAGTTCTGGCCGGGTAATTTGAAATGGTTTTATCTGGTACGGTTTCATAGATAATTTCATTAAGCACTATATGCTTGCTCCACCAATCTGGGGCGGTAAGGTCGAATCCATCAATGTGCCAGCCGAATTCGATTAGTGGCAGGACATCAAGAAAACGTTTTTTTGATAATTTCGCAGAACTTATTTTTTTATTTAACCATATAACCGTACTAGATGAATCGTCTTCAGCGCCCACGGTAATCATTCCAAGCTCTATAAGTTGCTGAAGAGTGGATTGATGGCTTCTTAAGGTAAGCTCGGCAAGTGCCGTTTTACTGATACCATGTTGTATCGCCTTAAGTAAGACCCGAGTATCGTCAGGAGTCCACGGTTTACCGGTAATGAGGTGTGAAGATGTTTTCTTATGTAGCTGATCAGTATCCTCATCTTCGGGTACTAACAGGCTTGTGTTTCTTGTTCGCCACCATTCTGGAGAGTACAGAACATTTTCACCATTTATGCAGTGTGCTACCCATCCATTATCTAGCAGGGTTTTAAGAGTTATACCTGAAGCTGGTTCAGCCGGTGGCACTCTGATTGAAGAGTTAGGCTTGAGGGTAATTTCGTTAGGCTCGGAGAGATTTTCTCTTATGAGAAGGTATAAATCCAACTCGATACATCTTAACTGGATTATCCTTTCATTGTATCCAAGAATGGACGTAAGCGCTGCAAATGAGTAACCATCCTTAAGCCCTTTTATAAGCTTCAGATCTTCAGCTGGTGACCATGACGGTAATTTCTTCTTCATTCACTTGCCTTAGAGTGAACTAAATATTTCTGATATTACTTGTAAATCAATAATTCTTGAATCGAGAATGGGGGCGTTTTGAGGTGTATAAATCGCACTTAGACTCGACCATTTAGTATCCGTGGTTGAAGAGCTCCTCAACTCCAGCATTTACGACATCCTGGTTTCCAGGGATGTAACGTGGCCAGCCTTCTACCTCTTTGATGTTCTTAACGATAACTCCTTCGAAGCCAAATTGATCTGCCGATATATCAACAATATGGAATTCATCGTTGTTGGAGATCTCACACCAGTAATGACCGAACCCGCCATACATAGTGAATAACCCGCCGTCAGATTTCCCATCGCCACCTCTAATCACAGCTGATAACCCTTTGCTATGTGCCAGACGAGCTAATAGCAGACTGGCAAATAGGCATGTGCCCGTTGTGTCATCGGTATCACAGTCAGCGAGGATACCGTTCAGTAATGCCCGTGCTTCAGTCGCAACATCATTAATGAGGTTTTTCATCAGGGTTACTTATCGCAAATCGGTTTCAGGGGATTCTGCCAGACAGGCCGTAGCGTGACAATTTTTTATGACCCCAATAGGGGGCGAAATTAACGGGTCTTAGAATTTCGTCACCGATGAATGTTGCGTTAATCTTTTTTTATATAAAGAGGAGCTAACCATGAATAAAATGAAGTACAGTGCAGTATTGAATGAATGGAATTTTAAGTATGATTCTGCTGAAAGATTCGGTGACTCACACTTTCTTTATATCCATAATTTCATGAACGATCAGAGCCAGTTACTTGGTATTATCATAGCTGATTTTTTGAAGGTTCCTCAGATAGAACTTCTTCCTATTCAGACCGCCATAGATAACCTTGTAAGGTTATTAAAGGTTCAGACATCCAGGTCGTTAACGTCTGATGAGGGTGTTGATCTTGCTCAATTCCTCACTCAGTACCTCAGACAGACACAATCTTATGCTGCGGTTTCAAGTATGTGTCCGGTTGGTCAAAAGTTGAATTTTTTCCTGAACATCTACCCAAGAAAAGGTAATAAAGAGTTTTCTTTTCGATTATTCGCAATCACCACACTCAATGAAATTACAAGCGTGTCTGAATTTGTTGAAATGGCACATAGTACTCAACAAAGTGATCTGATTAATAATCCTGGTTATTTTGTTTGATTACTAAATAATTCCATATTGAAATCATTAACCATCACTTAACAGTGATGGTTTTTTGTTTTATTTCAATTATCTTTTTGTTCGATATGACTATCTGCTTTTTATAATCTGATTTCACTTACTATCATGCTGATACTACTAGGTAAAATGGTCGTGATGACTTTAATTCATGCTATTCCATTGAGATTTGTGTTTACAATCAATAAAAATATTGTTAATAAAATGTAATCCTTAACATAAATCAACATGGATATGGAACCTACACTACAATGGCAAAGAAAAACATACATCAGGAAGAGATTGTATTCGCGAAGAAACAGCTTGTTCTCCTTGCAACATTAAAAGGGAAGGTAAGTGAATTGATTCTAAAGTGGGAAGGGAACATTGGAGCTGAGACTCCTGACTTGAATCGCCACGGGTTTAACAGACACCTCAGAGTCATTTAAGATGGCTTAAAGAGAGGTGCCCATGAGCAGTAAGCGTTATCCCGAAGAGTTTAAAATTGAAGCAGTCAAACAGGTTGTTGATCGCGGTTATTCTGTTGCCAGCGTTGCAACACGTCTCGATATCACCACCCACAGCCTTTACGCCTGGATAAAGAAGTACGGTCCGGATTCTTCCACTAATAAAGAACAGTCAGATGTTCAGGCCGAGATCCGCCGTCTCCAGAAAGAGCTGAAACGGGTTACCGACGAACGGGACATATTAAAAAAAGCCGCTGTAGATTCAATTGGTCAACGCAACAGTTATGTGAAAACATGGGGTTGCGGAGGTTTTTTGAATGAGACGAACATTTACAGCAGAGGAAAAAGCCTCTGTTTTTGAACTATGGAAGAACGGAACAGGCTTCAGTGAAATAGCGAATATCCTGGGTTCAAAACCCGGAACGATCTTCACTATGTTAAGGGATACTGGCGGCATAAAACCCCATGAGCGTAAGCGGGCTGTAGCTCACCTGACACTGTCTGAGCGCGAGGAGATACGAGCTGGTTTGTCAGCCAAAATGAGCATTCGTGCGATAGCTACTGCGCTGAATCGCAGTCCTTCGACGATCTCACGTGAAGTTCAGCGTAATCGGGGCAGACGCTATTACAAAGCTGTTGATGCTAATAACCGAGCCAACAGAATGGCGAAAAGGCCAAAACCGTGCTTACTGGATCAAAATTTACCATTGCGAAAGCTTGTTCTGGAAAAGCTGGAGATGAAATGGTCTCCAGAGCAAATATCAGGATGGTTAAGGCGAACAAAACCACGTCAAAAAACGCTGCGAATATCACCTGAGACAATTTATAAAACGCTGTACTTTCGTAGCCGTGAAGCGCTACACCACCTGAATATACAGCATCTGCGACGGTCGCATAGCCTTCGCCATGGCAGGCGTCATACCCGCAAAGGCGAAAGAGGTACGATTAACATAGTGAACGGAACACCAATTCACGAACGTTCCCGAAATATCGATAACAGACGCTCTCTGGGGCATTGGGAGGGCGATTTAGTCTCAGGTACAAAAAACTCTCATATAGCCACACTTGTAGACCGAAAATCACGTTATACGATCATCCTTAGACTCAGGGGCAAAGATTCTGTCTCAGTAAATCAGGCTCTTACCGACAAATTCCTGAGTTTACCGTCAGAACTCAGAAAATCACTGACATGGGACAGAGGAATGGAACTGGCCAGACATCTAGAATTTACTGTCAGCACCGGCGTTAAAGTTTACTTCTGCGATCCTCAGAGTCCTTGGCAGCGGGGAACAAATGAGAACACAAATGGGCTAATTCGGCAGTACTTTCCTAAAAAGACATGTCTTGCCCAATATACTCAACATGAACTAGATCTGGTTGCTGCTCAGCTAAACAACAGACCGAGAAAGACACTGAAGTTCAAAACACCGAAAGAGATAATTGAAAGGGGTGTTGCATTGACAGATTGAATCTACAGCGGCGTACTTCGCAAAGCTGTCCGACTGAGGTACGCCTTTATCCGTGACAACACCTGTTGCTGGCCTGTTCGCCTGCTCTGTCGGGTGCTGGATGTTCATCCCAGTGGTTTTTACGCCTGGCTTCAGCAGCCGCATTCACAACGCCATCAGGCAGACCTGAGACTGACAGGACAGATTAAACAGTTCTGGCTGGAATCGGGATGCGTCTATGGTTATCGTAAAATCCATCTGGATCTGCGGGACAGCGGGCAACAGTGCGGAGTGAACAGAGTCTGGCGACTGATGAAACGTGTCGGGATAAAGGCTCAGGTCGGATACCGGAGCCCGCGGGCACGTAAAGGCGAGGCCAGTATCGTGTCGCCCAACAGGCTCCAGCGACAGTTCAATCCGGATGCTCCGAATGAGCGTTGGGTAACGGATATAACCTACATCAGAACCCACGAAGGCTGGCTGTATCTTGCCGTGGTTGTTGATCTGTTCTCACGCAAAATTATCGGCTGGTCCATGCAATCCCGGATGGCAAAGGACATTGTCCTGAACGCACTGCTGATGGCTGTATGGCGGCGTAATCCCCAAAAACAGGTGCTGGTTCATTCGGATCAGGGCAGTCAGTACACAAGCCATGAGTGGCAGTCGTTCCTGAAATCACACGGCCTGGAGGGCAGCATGAGCCGTCGCGGTAACTGCCATGATAATGCGGTTGCAGAAAGCTTTTTCCAATTGTTGAAACGCGAACGGATAAAGAAAAAGATCTACGGAACGCGGGAAGAAGCCCGCAGCGATATTTTTGATTACATCGAAATGTTTTATAACAGTAAGCGTCGGCATGGTTCTAGCGATCAGATTTCACCGACAGAATATGAAAACCAGTATTATCAACGGCTCGGAAGTGTCTAGATTATCCGTGGCGATTCAACTATCATCTTTTAATGAACCAACTTGAGTCAGTAGAAAAGCAAATATTTTCTAAGATTGGTGCTTGGAAAAAGACATCTTTGCTTTGAGTGTCAGTGAAGAAAAACTTTATGAACAAACTTAATCCTCCTGCTTTATGTAATTCTTTTTTTACCAGGGATTTCTAGGAGAATCTTAGTCCATAACCCATCTGTCATAAAATCAATTATCGAGTCTGATATCATGGCTTTATTTGCAATTCTTTGAGCAGTGTAAATTGCCTGACTTTTATCTTCGATAAAGATGCCATGAGGCACTAGACTAACATTATCTTCGGTTTTCCTTGCCCACATGCGGAGGCGGTAATCTATTATGTATTCGTCATACTCTATCCACAGATGAGGTCGAATTATCTGGCCAGTTCCAGCCAACGTTACTTCTCCAACGATGCGCTGGTGCGGTATACAGAATCTATCTAGCAGGCAACTTACAACCATAGTATGACCATCACATTCGAGTGGAAGTACATCATATTTATGTAACAGCTCGCAGACATAAGCAACTTCAGGGGTTATGAACATTTACGGCCTCATATTAGACGGGGAGGGTGCTTAATTGGTCATTAAGCCTAAGTGATGATGGAGCCCAGTAGCCGGAACCGCACATCCACCGTTCACCAGGAAATGAAAAACCCTCTCTGATAAGAAACTCCCTAAGTTCGGTGCTGATGACATTCTCAACCTTTAAGATGTAGTTATTTGTCTCAGCTGCTTCTTTTAATTTCGAGAGTAACTGTCTGAAAAATCCTTTGCCTGGGGTCTTCACTGAAATGGTTGCGACTACCAGTACCGACGAACCGAGGTATGACATTTTTCCCGTCCGGGCACGGATGTATAACTCATCTACTAACTGAAGACCTTGAACCTTCATTGATTTTGAATGAAAGATGCTTTTTTTTGCTTCAACCATTAAGTGAGTGAATGATTGAAGGATCTTATTGATGTCTCTGTCATGACAACTCATATAATCACCAAATTAAATCAGCATAATAAATTGCACAGTGTATAGCGTAACTTTTCAATAAAGTTGATGCTTTGAAATAAAAGCAACAATACATAATCTTTGTGTCTTATTGACTAAGGTTGTTATGTAATTATCAGAGGTTTTTAATCCTTTCTAAAGATGCTAGATATGCTTCATAGTTATCTCCAAATTTTTTCTTTGCCCGTCTTACTCTCATCTTTTCTGCCAGTTCACTCTTATGCTCGGTCTGGTATTTTTTATTGTTTTGGAGTTTTACACCTGCACCGGAACCGGCAGCATAATTTCTGTTTTTATCGCTAATGCACAACTTGCATTTACTTTTAAGGCCAAACTTACCCTTAAGTTCCTTACCGAATTCTTCGAAGGGTTTAACCTGATTGCATCCTTTACAGCGTTTGCACCCAGAGGGGAGATCTTCATTAGCCATGTCTAGTTCCAGTGGTTAAAGGTAATGAACTGCATTTTACTGCAAACAGGCACTTCCAACCATAAAATCGACTACTTAACCATAATTCAACATAAGGTTCATTATGCGCACTTAGATGTGTAATGGCTCAATAGTAATGTCCGCCTGTGGCTCAATTCAGATGTCCGCGCTATGGTAAGCTTCACTGGTCCGTTTAAACTACCGGGAGGCATATCATGAGCGCAGAAAGCTCAGGAGTGTTTACTTTGAAAGAGATCAACCGGATCAAGATTATACAGGACGTCATTGAACGTCGCATCACAACGCGCCGTGCGGCCGAGCACCTCGGTATCAGCGACAGGCAATGCCGCAGACTTCTTGCCCGTTACCGTGAAGGCGGACCGCTTGGTATGGCCAGCAGACGATGTGGCATGCGTGGTAACCGCCAGTTGCCACCCGGGCTCGCAGATCAGGCTCTGGAACTGATCAAGACGCGTTATGCTGATTTCGGTCCGACTCTGGCGCGTGAAAAGCTCGAAGAACTCCACGGACTGTTTCTTGGCAAAGAAACTGTCCGGCGCATCATGGTGCGGGCTGGCTTATGGGTTCCCCGTAAACAACGTGCCGCAAGGATCCCTCAACCACGGTACCGGCGTCCGTGTACTGGTGAGCTGATACAAATAGATGGCTGTGATCACGACTGGTTTGAAGGCCGTGGCCCGGCCTGCACCGCGCTGGTCTATGTTGATGATGCAACCAGCAAACTGATGGAACTGTTGTTTGTTAAATCGGAGTCCACGTTTTCTTACTTCGAAGCCACGCGGCGCTATATCGATAAGCATGGTAAACCGCTGGCACTGTACAGCGATAAAGCCGGTGTTTTTCGTGTTAACAATAAACACGCCACAGGCGGAGACGGGCATACTCAGTTTGGGCGAGCCATGCATGAACTGAACATCCAGACTATCTGTGCAGAAACCAGTCCCGCCAAAGGGCGTGTAGAACGAGCTCACCTCACTTTACAGGATCGTCTGGTCAAAGAGCTGCGGTTACAGGGCATTTGTTCAATGGAGGCTGCAAATGACTTCGCTGAGGCCTATATGGCTGACTATAACCGCCGTTTTGGCAAAGTACCGCGACATGATTTTGACGTACACCGTGCTGTAGAACATGATGAGGACCTGGGGCTTATTTTCACTGTTCGTGAAAAACGTAAAGTCTCAAAATCGTTGACGATACAATATGATAAAATGTTGTACCTGATTGAAGACAGCGAACTGAGTCGCCGTGCAATAGGTAAATATATCGATGTGTATCACTATCCTGATGGCAGAAAAGAGCTGCGCCTGAACGGTACGCTACTTCCCTACTCTACCTACGACCGACTGTCAGAAATCGACCAGGGCGCGATTGTCGATAACAAGCGTCTTGGCCGAACCCTGGAGTTTATCAGTCTGGTGCAGAGCAAGCGGGATAACACGCGCTCTCAGTCAATTCCCGCTGGAGATGGCCCTTCCCGACGACGGCCAAAGCAGGAAGGGAAGAAATCCCAGCGCTCACTGGATAATGATGACATGCTCGAAGCACTCAAACAGCTTCAGTCACGTTCAGAGGACATTTTTGGTAAAAGAGCCCGCTGATGGTACTCACTGGCCGGACAGTGGTTGCTCACCAGTTGATATTGTCCGGCCAGACCCATGATGTATTATTCATTTCGTTCAGCATCTTTATGTCCTGCTTTTCACGGGCATACTTACCCCATAATGAATGAAAAGAACGAACAATACTGATTAACTGCTTTTTTCTTTGCTCCGGAGATAGGCTGATAAAATAGCAGCACCTGCTGTCAATATTATCCTCAATGAAATTAAAATCAGAGTCTGATGCATATTTTACTGTTAGCATAATATCATTCGACGTTGTTCTCTCAGACTCTGTTAATGCTGATTCTATCAGGTATTCAAAGGCATACATGACAGACAGCTGGTTTTTGTCTGTCTGAATATAACCCATTGAGTTTCTGAGTATTGAGGACTGTACCAGGACCAGAGGCCATAAAAGCTCAACACCATAAAGCTTATATGTATCATGTTGATCATACTGATGTTGCTCAACACGACGATTACCTTCCCGTGCTTTACGAATATCATAGGCAAGGGATAACATAAATCCGTCTTTAACTTTAATCAGTGGGCTTTCATCCACGATGTAATGAATGAGTTCATGTAATTCATTCAGGGCTTCTGAATCTCCCCACAGTATAAAACCTGCATTGTTCGGCGTTAACTCGTATCGAAGCATGGGCTCAATCATCCTGTTGTTTCAGTCGGAGGAAAGTCTATCAGTAAAGAGAATGAGAGATCAAAGTGGTCATTTTAATTGAGCTGGATAACGGACATTTCAATTGAGCCTTGACATTAGATTGTTAGAACCATTTAGTAATGTCACTTTTTATCCAGATAGAAACGTCACCTTAGAGTAAGCTAAACTGAATGCAATTCTAAGGGGCTCAACGCATGTTGGTGACCATGTCAGATAAAGAGATCCACCGCCTACCGGTGATACAGGCAGTTTGTGAAAAGCGTCTACGCCGTCGTGATGCAGCATCACAGCTTGGCATTTCAGAACGTCAGGCGCAACGACTTATCAATCGTTACCGAGTTTCTGGTGCTGAAGGACTTGTCAGCCGCAAACGCGGCCAGCCCAGCAACCGCCGGTTGACCGAATCTCTCAAACTACGAGTACTCACGCTGATACGTGAAAACTACAGTGACTTTGGGCCCACACTGGCCGCAGAAAAACTCAGAGAGCGCCATAATATCCGGCTTTCAATCGAGACCGTCCGCAACTGGATGACGTCTGACGGACTCTGGGTCCCGCATGCTCGCCGTAAGTCACGGGTTTATCAACCCCGACATCGGCGTGATTGTCTGGGTGAACTTATCCAGATCGACGGCTCCCACCATGACTGGTTTGAAGGCCGTGCGCCAAAATGCTGCCTGCTGGTCTTTATCGATGATGCCACCGGGCGTCTGATGCATTTGCGGTTCAGCGAGTCAGAAACAGCCTTTGACTACATGCTGGCAACCCGGGAATACATCGAGCAGCATGGGAAGCCGGTATCGCTGTACAGTGACAAACACGCAATATTTCGCGTCAGTGGTCCGGAGAAACGCAATACCACCGTTACCCAGTTCGGACGTGTGCTTTATGACCTGGCAATCGAGCTTATTTGTGCCAACAGCTCTGAAGCTAAAGGCCGCGTGGAACGTGCGAATCAGACACTTCAGGATCGGCTGATCAAAGAAATGCGTCTGGAAGGTATAACCGGCATTGAGGCCGCAAATGCCTGGCTTGCCACTTTCATCGCTGACTTTAACAGCCGGTTTTCACGACCGGCTAAGTTCCCCAAAGATTTGCATCGTCCGGTGCAGGAAAGCCCCGATGAATTAAGAGACATCTTTGCCTGGCATGATGTTCGTACCGTGTCGAAATCACTGACCTTCCAGTACGATAAGATCCTTTATCTCATGGACACCACAGAAGAAAATAGCCGTCTTGCCGGTGAAAAAATTAAAGTACTGGATTATCCCGATGGCACCCTCGCCTTCCTCTATGGGCACCGGAGCCTTAAGTGCCAGGCATTTGATAAGCTGGCCTGTGTCGACCAGGGGCAGATTGTTGATAACAAACGTCTCGGGACTGTACTCCGACTGGCTCAGGTAAAACAGGATGAGCGGGAAAGCGAAGGCAAACGGGAACGAAGCAAAAAATCGCCCAGCCGTAAGGCTCAGGTGCGCATCCAGGAACAGCTCCGGGCTATCAATCCCGTTCTGGCAGACCCGAGCTTGTTTGTGGCAAGTTCAAAGCGATAGAATCGACCATCAGTGCTGCAAAGTACCGGAACAGTGAGTCCCCAAAAGGATACTTGAGATGATTAAATTCCCGACTACAAAGCGCGTTGATTTGTATAAAACTGCTGTCAGCTCTGAGCAATTACATCTAGATCTGGTTGCGGCTCAGGAGTTCATGTTCGATGCCTGGGAAAATGATGACCTGGAAGTTGTGCTGAAACTCATCAGAAAAGCTATCAAGAAATCCCCGCTCTGTGCTGACGCATACTCATTCTACTGCGAGATATCTCAAGAACCTCCTGAGTCAAAAATCGGGAAGCTGGAGACTGCTTTGTACGCAGCCAGCATTGCACTTGGCGAGGATTTTCAGGAGTTCGCAGGACGTTTCTGGGGATTTGTCGAAACACGTCCATATATGAGAGCAAAAGCAGCTTTGGCTGAGGCCTTATGGGAGTCTGGTAATTTTTATCCGGCTATGGCTCATAGCCGCGAAATGCTGAAGCTCAACCCGAACGATAACCAGGGGATTCGTCATTTATTAGCGAACTATTACCTTGAGCTTGAAATGGTGGATGATCTGGCCTTGCTACTGGACGATTATCCTGGGGATATGCGTTCGTTTTTTCAGTATACACGCGCCCTACTCGCCTACCGACAGTCATCCCCGGATGCCGATGATATCGCTAAAGCTGCGATTGATTCTAATAGACACATCCCCGGCTTGTTATCGAAGTGCAGATTACAGATCAAGTCTAACAGTGGATATATCACGTTAGGTGGAATGGATGAAGCCATTTATTATGTGAATCATAATATAAAGCCTTGGATTCGCACCTCTGGCGCAATTGATTGGATTGTAAATAATTCATTAAGTAAAATATAAGGATTTAGTTTTAATGTTTAATCTAATTATGGGCGGAGAACCTGACTATTTTGAACATTGGCCCATGTATGAACGGGTTAGTGGGAGTTGTGATTTTCCTATATCACGTATGTTAGAAGGCACCTCTGATGACATCCGGTTGAAGTTAACGCCTTTGAATGATAAAGCATTATCTTATATTGAGAAATTACCTACGCTTTTTATGTCAGAACTTTATTCCCGAGACAATGTTGAATACATTACTTTGCGACTTGGTGTAATTTCAAATCTACGAACAGTTAACAAAAATGTTGAGTTTGATTTCAGAATCACTCACTCACAAGATGATGTCGTAGTGATAAACAAAGAGTTATATCAAACAGCTTTAGAATTAGGTGCATATGGGCTGAAACGGACTCACTGGGGAATAAAAGCACGTGATTTAAATCAAACATTAGCACTTCTAAATATAACGACAAGAAGTACACCACTTCCTCCTACTGAAGCACTTCCTGATGAAGTTGATAACTACCCAATAATAGATAATGTTCAAAGTTTCATGGCGCGTGTTTTAGAACAAGATCATGAAGAAGATGCAGAAATATTTTATCGTGGACATTCTGATGTATCTTACGAGTTGGCTCCATCAGTTTTCAGGAAAAACAAAAAAGGTAACTTCAAGCATTTGCACAGTGAATCAAATTTAGTCCGTGAAGCCCTAACAGCAAGGCCAACTGAGTTTGTTGATGATAAAACAATGCTAGACAAGTTAGTAAGGATGCAACACTACGGACTACCAACTCGTTTGTTGGATATAACATCAAATCCACTAATCGCTCTGTATTTCGCTTGTTGCGACATTAGTAATAATGAAAATACAAATGAGGTTGATGGACATGTTATTATTTTCAAAACAAAAAGGGATCGTATAAAATTCTTTGACTCTGATACAGTAAGTTGCATATCAAATATATCAATGCTAAGTCAAACACTGAAAGATCAGCTGGATTGTAAAATGGACAAGGAGGCTTTCAATAAAACTGAAGCTTGTCAAAAACTCATACATTACATTAAAGATGAAAAACCTTATTTTAAAGATGTAATTATACCATCAGATTTGGAAAGGTTAATTTTCGTTAAAGGAAGAAATAATAATGAAAGGATGTCATCACAGTCAGGTGCATTCTTATTATTTGGGAATAATGCTGTTTATCCCGATTTAGTTTCAAACCCTGATGATGCTATGCAAGAGTTTAAAGTAGAAAAAATAGTGATCAGAAACAAAGCTAGAATACTTAAGGAACTCGCAAGGTTAAACATTACAGATGCGACAGTTTATCAAGGCATGGAAAGGACAATGAAACTAATTGCGGCCAAATTTTCCGCAGGAGATTGATCTTCATGTGGTTTTTTGACACACTAGCCTGTCGCTACTGGCATTGGTCCCTTGTATGCTAAGCATATGAACTCTGGTGTGTGTTGGACAGGAGCAATTAACCAGTCGTATAGTAAAATTTGAATGTAAAAATATAAAACAAGGAGTTGAGAATGAACCCCATTACTTTGAGTGAAATGAGTGATGAAGATGAAGAGGTAAAAATCATTTCTTCATATGAACCTCAAGATGATGAGATTGCGATCGTTTTTGATAGTTCAAAAATTACTGGAGGTAATGCACTGGATTTTTTCCAGTTCACCAAGCAATCACATTCTAATGTTAAAGTGTACGGAGATTCTAATGGTGTTTCGTACCTGCAATTAAACAGTATAACGTTAGCGTTAGGCACTTTCTTTGCCACATCAGTAATGATACCTTTTTTAGTAAATCTTGTTTCAAATTATATTCAGAAAAAAATTGATAACTTTGGAACTAGAGATATAGACGTTAAAGTCTCTATAATTAAAAAAAATAAATCAGGAAAACATGTGAAATACACTGTTTCTGGAAAAGTAGACGATGTTTTAAAAGTAATTAACAAAATCAAATAAAAATCTATATAGATATTATGAATATTCACGAAAAGTTAAAGCGTTGGATGTGTATTACTCAAGAAGATAGTGCTATTCTTGATTATCTTAATGCTGAGTTAAAAAAAGCTCAATCCTTGAGCTTGAATAATGAATCAAACAGATTGTTTTTATACAAAACAATTTTACTAGCCCATTTAAAATATATTCAAGTCATTAATTTACTTACAAGAGGTGATTTTTATGAAGCATGGGTAGAACTTGAAAGGATAGAAATAGATTTAATACATATTAAAGAAAATAATGAGTTTCTGCCTGAGGTTAATTTCTATGGTGTTAACTTCTTAGCGAGAATGGTATGTAATTGGCAGGCGTTATTCCCATATAAAATCTTCGGTAGTTCTCGTGAAATAATAAAAGAAGTGAAATGTTCAGTATGTAATACAACCCGTAGTTTTATTAATGATTGTGGTCATGTTAAAAATAAACTTTATAATGGAGTTCTTTGCTTTGATGAAGTGATCGATTTTGAATTAATTACTTATGACATAGTTAGTAATCCCGTTAACAAATGTAGTGTTTTTTTCTCCAATGATGGTGATCATTATAACTATTCAACTTTAATTAGTGTTGTCAAATACATACAATCCCCACATCAAATTTTCAATATTACGACCTGGAGATTTAAGGCGAAAGAACATGATGGAGTATTATCGCCAGAAAATATTTGTCCATGTGGAGATTCTTTAAAAAAATATGCAGATTGTTGTTTGCCACGTAATGGTATTTATAAAAAACATATAGATATTTGGTTTCCCTTCCCGTTGAATGTAGAACCTATTTAGAACCAGATATTCAATAACTAAAGATCCCGTTGACACAGATATTTCCATATTAAGATGTTTTCGTTATATTTTTATTCCAGTCTTTCATATTTAACTTTTGCTTTATTAATTGGTTGAGTGGGATAACGCAGCAGTCACATTAATATGATTACATAGGCTGAAAGTGCCCTTTCTATCTTGCACAAAGAGGTGACATTTTAAACTTGCTTTGACAAACGTAGATAAAGGCTGAATCTGATGTTTTATGGTCATCCTTGTGCTGGCTGTGTTGCCCGTACTCTCTGTTGCGCATAACGATTGAAATGTCTTGCGGCCTTCACTGAGATTACCGGGCGTCCTGATAATTTTCTTAGGACCTGATTCGAATGAAACGATTGATACCAATCCTTACCTTTGCCGCCAGTATGACCATTCCGGTTACTGCAATGGCAGACAATATTGTTTGTCATGATGGCTGGAGCATTGAGCGACACGTTACCGGTAGTGCCAGTAGTGGATTCATGAGCTACATGAAAGACGCTGGCGTCATAAAGTTACTGCATCACGGCAAGCTCATCTCACAAAAACGTATTCAGGATATTCAGCAATCGGTGTATCAGACCAGTGGCGCTCCACTTGTTAACTACGAGTTTGATGTTGATGAAAACAGTTTCTATATCCTTGCTCTGGATATGAGCACTCAGGGTGCATCAGGTGGTGAACCGGATATCAAGCTTTGGGGTACTGATGCAATGGGAATTGATTGTATTTTACAGGGAGGTGCTGAATGAAAAATTCAACCACCCTTCCCTTATTGATATCAATCGCCGGTTTGTTATTTGCAAATCAGTCACTGGCGATTACGCAATCACAGATGCAGATGAGAGTGACTGCTACATGTGATTCTTACGCAAATTTTTCCAGAATTGCCAACCCGGATGTTATTTATGGCGCATGTATAACCGGAGCCAGGGACGCAATACAGCATCGCAATTCCGTCTGTGAGAAGAAAATAAAGAAATTTAATAAACAGACGGAAAACTTACGAGGAATGGAACGAGCCGAGCATATTGAAGTTACTCAGGCATATCGCGCCGGATGCAACACTGGAAAACAAAACTAAAAAGGAATACAAAAAAATGAACAGTTCATTTTTGACAAAACATCTTTCAAAATTAACGCTCGCTATCAATCTTACAATAACCATACTGATTTGGCTCTATTTTATTGGAACTGACAACCCGTCATGGTATTCGATACTTCAGGGGTATGCTTTCATCAGCTTTGATACGGCAAAAATCATTATCACCGTTGTCTGTGCTGCATGGATAATCAAAAGCATTACATCCTATGAGCTAAAAACAGTTCTGTTTACTCAGGCGGACATTCAGAAGGAAATACTCAAAGAGCTTCAGTTATTAAGAAATGGAAAGCAAATGAATAATGCCGATGCCATGAAAGATGATTTCAGGATAGACTTTGATAAAGTAGATTGCTGATATTTCTCTGATGCTGACATGTAAGGGTCTTCATTTTGGTGGAGATTCTTATTTTTTTATTCTGATTCTTTGTTAACTCAAGCCGTATGGCTCTCCTGCGGAGGGCTTAATATTGGGATAATATTGAGAGGTTCAGAGTAAGTACAGAAAACCGATTAAGAATAAATATATCATAATAAGGGTTTAACCCCGGTTGGCGATTTGGCGATGGTAGCATGGATATTTGAATCTGTAAATTGATTATATTTATTTTTATTTTACCACCCTATCGGGTGATTCCGGCACAGCACATCAGCATAACCAGAAGCATATAACGCGCTACAGGCCATCAGGGGAATGCAGTCGGTGCAAAGCCATACTTCAGCCCTGAAACAGCCCACAATCACGCCAGTGCAACCTCCGGTCACAATCTGCACTAATTTCATT
The DNA here is from genome assembly GCF_002934505.1 of Citrobacter freundii complex sp. CFNIH4. Classification (NCBI taxonomy): domain Bacteria; kingdom Pseudomonadati; phylum Pseudomonadota; class Gammaproteobacteria; order Enterobacterales; family Enterobacteriaceae; genus Citrobacter; species Citrobacter freundii complex sp. CFNIH4. Next base: position 26,729 of record NZ_CP026234.1, on the reverse strand, counting down.
TAACTGTATAAATGAACAGTGGTGCATATGCCGGAATCCTGCCATCAGACAGACTCTGCACACCCTGCCCTGACCCGTATTTACAGTGCCTGTAGCGCATTCTGAGCGCACCAGTGCATGATAAGGCAGGGTGCTGAGCCTGCTTTGTGACAACCTCAGATTACTGCTGACAGAACGACACGATACCTGTCACATTGCATTGTCTGTATTATTTTAAATTTTATTTTTTTGAATGGATTCTTAAATTTAATTCCTGACCTCCACCCGGAGTGCTGGCCTGACAGAAGTTAAAGGGGAAAAACAGGACCCGACCCGATTCTTTTTCTCCCTCCAATTCTTTACTCAGGAAATATTAAATGACGCTTTTTCGAAACAAGAGATACCACCAGAACTACAACCATAACACGTTATTTCCCGGTGCTGTATTTACCACGAAGCATAATGGTGAATGCTCTGTTCTTGGTCGCTCCGAAGATAAATCAAGACGCGGATATTATGTTGTGCAATTTAAAGACAGCGGCATAATCAAAGAGGCCTACGGTACGCATATTAAATCAGGTGCAGTCTCAGGTGACGCGTTCCCGTCCTCAGAAGATGAACGAATAACACTGTTGATGAAGCCCCGTTATTATGATGTGGGATATATTGGAAATGGAAAGCATTCCACAATTGAAAACACCCGAAGCCATCAGAGAACAAGAGCGTTCATTCTCTGGCATAATATGTTGGCAAGGTGCTACATGACAGTTAAAGGGAAACAATATTTTAAAGGATATAAGGGAGTGACGGTTTGCGAAAGATGGCATAACTTCCAGCATTTCTGCGATGACCTTCCAAAACTTAATGGCTATGCCCGCTGGAAAAATAACCCCGGAGAATATGAGTTGGATAAAGATTTTTCACATCGTCGTTTCTATTCCCCGGACACAGTTTTTTTCATCAGTACAATGGAGAATGCAAAGGAAGCAGCATTACGACGCTCAGCAATGAAGATACTGAGCCAGCATTATCACGAAGTGAATAAAATACGAAATGAAATAGTTATGGATACGGAGGATGAACTTAAGAAAAACAATATTGTTTATGAAATTGCATATAACGGGAATACTAAAATCATTATCTCAGAAACACCCTATGGTACGGTGGCATTCTATCCCCTGACCAGAAAGATTCAGCGAAACAGTTACATGACGGAGGGTGATACACAGATTTATGTATCCTACCTGAACTGGCTCAGGCTTCAGTGGGAAATCAGGAATCCCTTCATTAACTGCATTGCTGTAAAATGATGATAATGCTATAAATAGCTGCACTATATACTTAACAAATAAACATCAGGGCAATCTGTAAAATCTGAGTTTCAGTGATGTTGCTGCATCAGAGACGATATTAACTGTCTGAAAGTTCATCGCTGAAGGCTAAATGTCTGCACTTCATGCAGCCATTTAACATGTTCAATACATTAAGCGCACCAAGGTAAGGTGTTGATTGTTAAGGGTTTATCAGGGGGTTCTCTTGACTTGTTGGTATCCTCGGACTCAGGCTGTTACGTATCCTGTGACTAACTGAGCCCCGTCCGTGGTGACCAGTTAACAGATTCTCCAAGGAACCTTGTTAACGCTGCTTTAGCATACTGAGGCTTTGAGTAGTATCTGGGAAACCAGCCATCATAAGTTTGTGTGCCATTGCGCCGGTATTCTGGCCTGACTGACAGCTTACATCCATTACCATCAGTAGAAATACAAAAAGTGTACCCATCAACAGAATCAGAAGTAAGCAGAATGGATGTCATTGGGGATACCTCATTATTGAACTAACCAGAAACTACAATGGTGATCCGACATGGTTTCCTCGATTTTACCGACTGAGCTGTCATATAGCGATACCTTTTATTCTTAGGTTCTCTTGCAGTATTGGCTATCGATTGTCACAATTTAGTCTGGTGGCACTGGTTCATTTTTCGGGTGGTTTGTTACTTTTTCCGTTGGTGTTCCAGGGCTACCGACCTCTGCATGTACGTATACATCCCTCTTTCTCGTTTACCCCGCCAGATTTCAATCCGATAGAATCGTTCCTGTTTTACTCACTCGTAATTCACTTTTCATAGTCATTTTGTGGACATTAAACGTGCGCTACAGGTGCGCATTCCTTGCTTCAGGATGGCTTACTATCTAAAATGGCAGAGATTTTTGATACTTTTGAACATTTTAATGAGGTATATACCATGATGAACATCGCTTGTGATGACGGCTCAACGAACGTAAAACTTGCCTGGATTGAGAATGGTGAAATCAAAACTCATGTTTCGCAGAACGCCTTCCGCGAAGGCTGGGCTACTCCACTCGCATTTGGTGGTAAAACTATCTACAACTATCTCATTGATGGGCGGAAATTTACTCACGACATTGGTTCAACATCTGCAATTACAACAACGCATACCTCTTTCCAGTTCGACGCTGTAAGTCGCGTAGCAATTCATCATGCCCTTTTGACTTCCGGTCTTGAGCCACAGGATGTTGAACTTACAGTGACACTGCCGGTGGCCATGTTCTTCACGAGCGATGCGCAGTTGAACGAAGCTAATATTGAAAAGAAAAAGGCCAACGTTATGGGCCCAATAACCCTGAATAATGGCGAAACTTTTCATGTTGTAAAAGTTAACGTAATGCCTGAATCAGTACCTGCGGCTGAATATCTGATTGATCCTAAAACAACCACGCAGCTTACACGAACCCTGGTTGTCGATCTGGGGGGAACAACCCTAGACCTGGCCATCATTCAGGGGGCAATGGAGGGCATATCTGATATCTTTGGCAACAGCGATGTTGGCGTTTCACGAGTGACAAAAGCTGTTATGGCTGCGCTCCAGGATGCCCAGTCTCCAAGTAGTTATGCCATTGCGGATATCATCATTAAAAACCGTCATGATAGAGCGTTGATTGCTTCTGCGGTCAATGATCACTCTAAAATTGATGCCATCATTGACGTTATCGATTCTGAGTCGAAAAATCTGGCCGAAGCTGTTGCAGCTGATATACGTCGTCAGAACAGCGTCCACAAAATCATACTGGCCGGGGGCGGTGCTGAGCTCATCCATTCTCATATTGTCGAACTATTCCCTAAGCTGGATGTCATCAAAGCGCCTGACGCGCAGCTCGCGCTCGTCAAAGCAATGGCAAGCGTCTAAACGAGGTTATGTGATGGAAGAAGATAAACGTTTACTCGTCTGGCTCCGCCCCGGCAATAATCCAGAAGACGGTAAAGCTCTTGATATTATGGAGCGCTTACCCCGCCGATCCCGGGGGGAATTTTACCGTAAGGCACTGGTAATTGCGTCTGCCTTGCATGAGCTCGACCCTCGGTTAATAAATTTGCTGGCCGCACAAACCACGACATCGTTTAATGCCGAAACGCTGAGCAACATTCTGTCGCAAACGCTGGGCATTGCCGTTGAACGGAATTCTTCACCAGTGGAAACCCAGGCCACAGGTATCCGAGCAACAACCATCATTGATTCGGATAAGCCTGCTGAGCAGAAAGAACCAATTCCTAAACCCTCCCTGATGATGCAAACCCTCAAACGTTGAATCCGAACCGGCTACTAGTAGCCGGTTTACTCACCTTGCTCGGTTAACAAGCTGAGATAGATCCGCAACCCCTTATCCAGTGACTCTCTAATGGCATCTGCTGCTGCCCCTGCATCCCTGTTTGAAAGAGCGAGTTCAAGCGACGAGAAAAATATTGGCCATTTATCCTCCGAGTCAGATTCGAACGTGTAACTCAGAGTTGGCCACAGGTTAATCCACAGTTGGGTTACAATTTTGAAAAACTCAGGCAGACCGGCGTATATGTAAAGCTTCAGCCGCAGAGTGAGGTTTAGCTGGTGCGCCAGATAAACATCCCTACGTTCATATGCGGAACGCAGCTTTTGGCACAAAGACAGGCATTCTTCAAAGCCATTGGCATCCATTTTCAGTACGGCCTTTTCTGCCAGTTCTGGCTCAATCAATCGCCTCATTCTCATGTACTCGTTGAACTGCTCACTGGTGATGATGGGAACAAAAAAGGCATGTGATGGAGTCAAAGCAAGAGCACTACTGGCAGACAGACGTATCAGGCTTTCACGGACGGGCGTGACGCTCATTTTCATAGCATCGGCGATGTTTTTTGTTACCAACTTATCACCGGGCTTGAGGTAGCCGAGGATAAGGGCGCATTTAAGGCGATCTTCAACTCGTCTCGTTAAGCTAGGTCTGCCTGACGGAGAGTAACTAATTAGTTCCGGTAAATTCCCGGGGTTTTTGAGGAAGCTTTTGTAATCATCAATCATATATCACTCATACTGAACTTTTTGACCACATAGAAAACAGAATATTTTTAATCACACTACATAGTAAGTAGATCCCTCTACCTACATATTTCAAATAGTTCCAGTATGCACATCCATAAACTGGCATCCGCCAGAACAGAGAAGGTAAACGGTTATCATTCGTTTTACTCTACCAGCATGTCTTACATTTTCAATAACGGATCTATTACTACCCATATTTTATGCTTAACAGAATCCATTATAGATGCATGGTTAATTCTTTCTAATGTGTTTGTTTGCTATTTGTGCAAGGTCGAAATATATTCAGCTTGTGCGTCAATGACATTAATCTTTGTGGATGTATAGGTCAGGTTGTCCGGTGTGTGTATACGAAATGTCTGAAATCAACCTTCCCTCAAAATCGTGCCAATCCCATTCCTTTTGAATTTTTTCTCCCATTAAAACACGATCCATCCTTTGAAGTTGCCAATCCATATAAATCAGTAAAAGAGCCATTTCTTCTTTTTCATTATTAGTCATGCCCTGCCCTAATTTATAAGCTTCTTTTGTGAGCTGATAGATCTGAACAGAGTTTTCAACAATGTATTTAAATATTTTTTCTACGCAGCCGGAAATGGCAATTGAATTTTGGCAATTAATGTCATTAACGAGTTCGCGTGTATCTATTTCCCAGTTCCTATATAAATCAATCTCTGCGGTATAATGTTGATTTGTGTTTAAAGGAATACCACCAAAGATTCGACAATAGAGTTCTACTGCATCGGCCTGTTCCAGGCAATTAGCCATGTAGGGAAAATCAGGCAACGTGGAATGAATCAATTGGAGATAAGCTAACCTCTGAACAACCTTTTCATATGGCTGGTTAGTTTCTACGCCATAGAACATGTCTTTATTGATGTCATAACGATGAGTGATCCTGATCTTCGCCATTGCTAGCCTCTTAATTCAGATAATTGATATCAGCATCGTCCGCACGTGCGGCATTACCAGCTACTAGCTGAGCGCATTTTGCAACGCGGACTGAGTGGTCAAGGTTGACCTTGTCGAATTCAGCCTTCAGTTGCTCATCTGGCTTAGCTTCGTTAACAGTTACCAGAATCCGACTAGCATACTCGCTACCCTTGGCTTGATTGCCTACCATCTTACCCAGTACACGGCCAGCTTTTGATTTCGCTTCAGTCAAACGTTCCTCGCCATTTTCGAGGTAGTCTTTACATGCGATAACAGCAGCAATCTCGGAAGCATGAACTTTCATCACGTCATTCAGTTCGTCACGAGATGGAGAGCTTTCCGCTGATATTGCGAAACTTGATGCATTAATTGCAAATAAACAAACAACCGCATTTAATATTATTTTTCTCATCACAGGTTTCCTTTTTATTGGTTACGAGGCAATGCTGCTTCAGACAGCTGGTAATTCAATATTGATAAGTAGGCCAGAGGTATAGTTGCTGCCGGGATTAACCATTCATACCTGAGCGAAAAGTATGACCACGAAAGTAAAACAACACCAGAGATAGCTGAAAATGCGAACAACGGCCCAATATTCATAAAAGTACTTTTACAAATGACTGGTATACTTTTCAGCAGAGAACCTTTACACCGCGTAACTGTTGGTATGAATAAAACGAGCATTGGCGTAGCGATAAATACGCTCAAAGTGGCAAGGGCGTACATATTGAAATACACTATTAGGTTGGAGTAAGCCAGACTAATGCTTGTTAATGTTGGTTGTTTATATTCAACATGGTTGGTTTCACCCGCAACCGCTGAAGCAATCATAAATTTGACCAACCACAATATTACGATCATTAGTACGGTCAGGAATAATGCATAAACTAACACAACGATAAAGTTGCGTAGTTCTTCCCAGATATTCAATCTTAGCTCTGAGCTTTGATATCGGCATAAGATAGCCGTAAGGTAGAGGGTGAGTACAACTGGCTGTAAGATAAAAAATGCAAGCCCCTCCATTGTCACATTTTTCATGATGAGTGTCAGGAGTCCACCACCAGCAATTATCGGCAAGAATATTGCCAAAATACCATGAAGAGATGCCATTGTTTTCATGGAGGACAACATTATTTGTTTGGTATCTTCGAAAGATAATTTATTGATGAGAAATGCTGACATTGTGTTTCCTCTTCATGTAGTTGGCTCAATTGTCGCATGTTGAAAAATTTGAATAGCATTTAACATCGACAAACTGACGGCTTTTTCTCTATCTCATTTTTTCTGTTCAGTTACGGGTGACGAAATTAACTCGACCAGCTCTTCCTTTCCCCACTATTCATGGGCATCAACGGAGAAAAGTTTTATGGATTCTGCGGTTCCTTCAAAGGCGTTGTCATAGCAACCCAGAATATTGATGTCGTAACCGGGCCCAGCTTCTCGGGTTAAAAGATGCTCCTTTGCGCTCCCTGGCAGTATTGCTATCAAGCGTCCTCCCGGTTTCAGGAATCTCATCGCATGTTGAAAATGTGCAATCCAGCGTGAGTCACTAAATGGAGGATTCATCAGAATTCTTTCAAACAAGCCGGTATTTTCAGGCTTGACCAATAGAAAATCATTAAGGGTGACGTTCCAGCGCAGGCCAGTAATTGCAACAGCTGCGGGGTGTATATCAAAACCAGTAACATCCACCCCCTCTGGTAACCCTTTCAGTAGCGCACCAAGACCGATATTCGGTTCCAGCAAACGCATACCTGAAGCCACCATACATTCATCAATTGCTCGTTTCTGGAGTTCTCCGACCGTTGCATAGAACTGGTGCGTATAGCGGTCAGGTATAGAACCATGTAATGCCAGAAGTTTGAATGGGCTTTGTTGAATAAATCAGATTTCGGGTAAGTCTCCCCCGTAGCGGGTTGTGTTTTCAGGCAATACGCACGCTTTCAGGCATACCTGCTTTCGTCATTTTGTTCAGCGCTCGTACCAGGGCCATAGCCTCTGCAACCTGACCATCGTAGTCACGCAGTGTCAGTGAACCCCCGAACAGCTGTTTTACCCGGTACATCGCCGTTTCCGCTATCGAGCGACGGTTGTAATCTGTTGTCCATTTCCACCGCGCATTACTCCCGGTCATTCGCTGATTAGCCACTGCACGGTTACGGTCTGCATATTCACCGGGCCAGTAACCCGCACCTTTTCGGGGAGGGATAAGCGCGCTGATTTTCTTACGCCGCAGTTCATCGTGACATAGCCGGGTATCGTAAGCGCCATCGGCGGCGGCTGACCTGATTTTCCGGTGGGTTTGCCGGATTAACCCGGGGAAGGCCTCTGAGTCCGTAACGTTGTTCAGCGACAGGTCAGCGCAGATGATTTCATGTGTTTTACTGTCAACGGCGAGATGCAGCTTACGCCAGATACGGCGGCGTTCCTGGCCATGCTTTTTGACTTTCCACTCGCCTTCACCGAAGACCTTCAGCCCGGTGGAATCAATTACCAGGTGTGCGATTTCACCCCGGGTGGGCGTTTTGAAACTGACATTAACCGACTTTGCCCGCCTGCTGACACAGCTGTAATCCGGGCAGCGTAGCGGAACGTTCATCAGAGAAAAAATGGAATCAATAAAGCCCTGCGCAGCGCGCAGGGTCAGCCTGAATACGCGTTTAATGACCAGCACAGTCGTGATGGCAAGGTCAGAATAGCGCTGAGGTCTGCCTCGTGAAGAAGGTGTTGCTGACTCATACCAGGCCTGAATAGCTTCATCATCCAGCCAGAAAGTTATGGAGCCACGGTTGATGAGGGCTTTATTGTAGGTGGGCCAGTTGGTGATTTTGAACTTTTGCTTTGCCACGGAACGGTCTGCGTTGTCGGGAAGATACGTGATCTGATCCTTCAACTCAGCAAAAGTTCGATTTATTCAACAAAGCCGTTTGAATGCTTCAACGGGGCTAAAGTCAAAGTCATATACTTCTCTATATCTTCTGACAGCACCCAATGACTCCCATATGTTCACCAGTTCTTTTTTCTCACTAACAGACTGGTTGTCCCGCAGGATAAAAGTGTGCGGCCCCGGTGACAGGTGTTTGCCCGCGTTCAAATGGTCAGTGGCATATGATATTAAGGAGTTAACAGCAGAGAATGATATCAACTGCGACCGATATTCATTGGTTTTTACAGTTCTTGCGGAGTTATGGCCGGTGGTGTATCGGCGATCGAGAGGAATGCAGCCTGGCATTAAATGGGATAGTACCAGATTGAGATTGTCACAAGTTTCCTCCTCAATCAGGATATGCACATTGCCGTTAATAAACCCCTTCACTTTAAGACTATCGTTATCAATACTTACCCATTCGCCAGGGTTACTCATCATGTACTCTTTGACCGCAGCCGAATTCACATCCTCAGCACCGCTTCGTCCATACATCAGTCCAATAACCTTACGAAGGTCATTAAAATAGTTGAGATAGTCATAGGATCTGCGGTTATCTCTACTTGGTAAGCAGCTGGCTATGATGAGTTTGTTGCTGAAGCCCTGGGCACGGTTAGTCTTATGCAGAGCGGAGAGCTTTTCAAACACACCATGAACCATCTGGGCGAAGTAGTCTTTTTTCTCTTCATTCAATGCGAATGCGGTAGAAAAGATACTTTCTTCGTTGAAGGGTACAGGCTTAAGCTTCTCAAAATTTGATTCTGATGATTTTCGCCATGCCCTTAATCCTTCGTTCCAGTCATCGTATCTTTCGGTGGGCATAAATGGTTTTACGCCGGTCAGATCGAGCAGCTTTTGCCAGTACTTTTCATCGAGAGCACAGCGGGCCCGTTCTATACAGAACAAATTTTCTACAGCCAGCGTATATTTGATGGAATTGTCACAAGAATCACAGAACATGCGCCATGCTTCATCATGCCGGTTCCGCATCACTGCATCATACATGGCCTGCATGTGCTTCAGTGTTGTGTTGTATTCCACCAGCAGATCGCGCATGGCATTTAGTTTTTGAAAGCCGTCATGTTCAATGAGGCCACTTTGACTGTCTACGGGATTAGCATAAAGGCTGAGGACGTCTGATTCATTTTCATCGTTATTCGCTAATACAGCTGTCGGTAGGTTCATCAGATTTCTCCAAATAGAGAAATTATGAGACAGGTATGGCAGGTGACGAAGCAAATCGACGAACTACATAAGCCGGGATATTTGGGGATACCGTGAAGTACATAGCACGGCGGAAGTCCAAAAAAAGAGACCCCAGTAAGGGGTCTTAAATGAGGTATATATAACTATCAGATCACAGAGCCCGAAGCAGACTACTCAACGTCCTGAATTTCAGGAAGCTTCAACCCTTTCGGATAGAAGATTGTATGAACAGTCAGGTCAGCCAGGAACGTAGATTTGATAATTAATTTTATTATAGGGTTAATACTATCCCAAGAATCGGGCGAATTCCAGATAGTGGCATCACAGCTTTCAGGATACTGGTTAACTCCAGGAGCATGGCCAGCCGTGCAGCGCATTGGGTCGGTTGATTCATGCTCGCATTTAGGGCAAATATAGCGCCGCAGCTGGTGTTCACCTAGGTCTTGGTCAAAATCGTGAGGAGTTTCCCAGCAATGAACATCTTCAAGCTCAGGTAGCCTGGACGGAGTGTAAAAAGCCCACGGCACTTCCGTACCTCGCAGTACCTCAAGTGCGTGTATCACCCGCTCAGGCTCGATTTTAAGCACGTCACTGTATGCTTCTATTCGATCACGTAACAGGCTGGCCATTACAGAGATTGTATGGATATCGATACCGGCTGCTTGAGCGTCCCTTTCCAGCTGCTCAATAACGACATCAATACTTGCTGGTGGTGCAGACATAAATAACTGCGTTGCGGCTTCTTGTCGTGACATATACGAAGGTTCCTTCGGTTACCGGTGACAGTAACCGATATTTTCCCCTCGCTACAGCTGGTCACGAATTTTTTCAGCTTGTACATCGGATACCAGAACACAATCACCTGTTGCAGAATTACAAACGTAATATTTTCCGTCCTGATGCTGCTGTAATTTCAGTTTTGTACCCGTAAGTGACACTGTAACGCCACTTGCTTCAAACTGCCCTTTGTTGGTGATGAAAAAGTTGTTTTTTGCGAGGGTTCCGGCTTTCAAATCAACGCCTCTGATCACTTCACCCAGGTCCCATTCGTTCATTACTGAGCGTTGTTTATGGATCAAGGAGCCAAGACAGACAAACACCACGACACTGATTGCAGCAAGACCCATAAGGTTTTTAAACGAATGGTGGGCTTTCAGGTCAAGCGTCTTCGCTTCTACCAGCTGCTCGGACGTTAACTGGACAGCTCGATTGTTACGCGAAGGACGTTTACGTTGGTTAGCAGTCATGGTTCACCTCTGTTTGAAGGAGAGATAATTTTAAACCTGCCAGTATATAAGCGATCTGAATTGGGTGAAGCGAATCATCAATGCTCATGGCCAGTCTACCCTTCTGATTGGTATCTACGGCTTTGCTGCCTCGGTACTGGTATCCATATCTCTTCCTGGCAAGTTCCAGGCCAGCCAGCATGTACTGGACTTGCTGTAACGATAATGAATCAATTTGCAGAGACTTGAGCCTGTTTTTTTGCTGGCACAGACCAAATAACTCCCTCGACTCGAAATCGTCGGGGTAAGAGTGTAGTAACCCATCAACTGAGCAGGCATTCAACTTATCGAATTCACGTTCAATACCCTCGACCGAGAAATGTCGGTCTCGAACGGACTCGACTCTACATTTGCTGAGCTGGCCATCTGGTGTGGCTACAAATATAGTTGCGCCTTCGGTCAGGTCTCCAGTCCAGTTTGTATGATTAGTCATATACGCTCCGTAATGGGCCTACTAAACAATATTATCACGGCTGAATATTTGACGAAGCAGTGCGCGATACGCGCCATGATAATGTTAAATTAGTCGTTTATTTGATAGCACCATTTTTCTCTGAATACTGTTCAAACCAGAAAACAATGGGTTTCTCTACAATGCTTATCTGGCCGAATCTTTCTGCCGTTCTGAAATTCATACTACTCTTCCGTGCCCTTTCAACCTGTAAACTTATTTGTTTGCGGAACATTTCCAGTGAATATGTTGTTTTGAGCAGATTGCAGGGCGCACAGGCTGGGAAAAGATTTTCTAAGCAGTTGGCACTTTCATTAAACACTTCACCGGTAGCCTTAAGCTTAAATTTCCCTCTGGCCGCAGCTTGCATATCCTGGACGGATTTCCTTAGCACAGGTTCTACGTGATCAGCGTGCCAACCTTTTTCTTTCAGTACCTCGCCACAATATGCACATCGACCACCAAATTTAGCCCTCAGTACTATTCTTTGTTTTTTTGACAGAGACATAATAAATTCCTTGTGGAACTAAGAGAATCGGCCATCGTCTATTGATTCAGCGATGTTGACTGCCAGGGCGTTATCGTCCAAGCCTGACAACGTTTCATAGCGAAAGACAGGAATGTGAGTTCTTTTAAAAAGGGCAATAATGAACTCTCCTTCAGGCTGAGCGCTGATAGCATCTTCATTGATCATTGCTAGCACTAGTTCCCCGGTATGCGCATCGGAGAGAACAAAATCGAACACGAATTCATCTGCGTACTGTTGCGCCTGAAGTACGTCAACCGGGGCAACCGGTTCATCTTCGAGCTCCAGCTCTACTAAGTCCCGGGCAAGCACCTGGGGTGCGATAATGTACTGACCATTGAACACCGCACTCAAGCGCACATAAAGATCCATCAGGACTTTTGGCAATATCGAATTTTTTTTGATGAAGTACTCGCTCAACCCATCAAGTGCGGCGTTCTCGTCGGCATCGGCATTAATATCTGCCTGCTGATCATGCTCGTCCAAAGGTTGCTGAGTTTGTTGTTGTTCTCGTTTTGTTCGACTCGCGTAGATAAGTATGAAAGCTGCAAAGCACACAAATGTCAGAAATATTGCGAGAGCGATTATATATTTTAGAGTCATGGGTTCATTCCTATAGTCTGGAGATACTCAGGCTCCTTGAACTTCATATTTTCGGGTATATGCCGCATCACCTTTTTGATGTATGGTTGTTCAATTCTCTTAAGCGTATCTAATTGAGATTGATAATCCTTAGTTCTCAAATCATGCTCAGCACCCAGTTGTCCTAATAACGTCTGAAGTTTCTTTAAGGCTTTGCTGCACTGCACTTCGGCATTATCCAGCTTTTCAATATTTAACCAGGAGAGAATATCGATAACAGGATTTATAGTCAGATCGACAAACAGATCAAGCGTGTCATCTGGTAAATTTGAATCAATAGGTGATTGCCGGGCAGGCATTTCATCTGCTAATCGCTTAAGCGCACCCATAGCTCTCTTTAACGAACTACTCGCAGAGGATGTGTCTATTGCTGAAAGTATGGATATTGCTTTACTGGTAGTAACCATATCCAGAAATTCAGTTGTGGAAGCACTATTACATTCATCCTTTGCTGTTTTTAATAGTTCACGGGCATTTTCTGCAAGTTTGAGTCGTCTGCCTGACTCGTTATATTTTATCTGAGCTTCTTTCCAGCAGTTGACTAGATGCTGATAAATCTCACAATCTGGTGATTTCGAAATTTCTTCCAACGAGGACATAACTACGTATTGAAGAAAGATGCTCCTGCATTTTGGCAGCAGCAGGTTAAGATGCAATTCACATTCGTTCAGCTTTTTTCGCGCCGGTGTCTCTCTGAAGAGACCAATAAATAGCGCCCACAATGAAAACTGACGATCTCTTGTCTCTTTAACCAACTCTTTAACTGCCAGGGCTCGGGCAATGTTAGCATTTTCAACCTGGCGTGATAACTCTTGGAGTTCTGTAGCTGTAATCATCTCTCAGCCCTTTAATGGAAGGTTTTTTCTGGTTGTTTGGCTTCTGCCGCGACACCTTGTTGTTCGTCTGACGGCGTTGTGATGAGTCCTGGGCTTTCACCCCCGAGGGCTTTTATCATTGTGTCCAGAACCTCCATAACAACAGAGGTAAACAAAACGAAATCGGCATCAAATCTTTGGGCGTGATCTTCTGGCGAAATGTCATCGTTCTGTTCAATAAGTTCTTCCGTAAAGGTCAGTCGTGAAAAGATGAAATTGTCATTCAGGATGAAAAACATCTGGTTCATCCAGCCCAGTGCAACCTTTGTCACAAGCTTTCCGGCCTCGATGTGATGAGCGATCTCATCACATATCAAATCCTGGCGTTTTGTTGTAACGACCCCCCCGTTTTCGAGCACATCTTTGAGCGTGGCTTCGTCGCATAAAGCTAGGCCAGGCGGCAGACTTCCTGTTTTGACCCACTCTGTTAACGTCAGTTCTACCGGCGTTTCCAGCGTGAATGGGATAATTGGAAGTGAGCCAATAGTTTTACGTAGCAAAGCTGTTACATCATCTGCTTTTTTATGGCTGGTGGTCTCAACAAGCAGTAGACGTGATTTAGTATCCACCCAAATGTTTGTAGTGCTGTATTTGCTGAAAGCCTTTGGTATGAGCTCAGCGAGCACGGCATCGTTGACGGCCTGGATCTCCATTTTCTTTAGCCTGCGGTTTTGCTCTTTCTCCAGTTTCTGAACCCGGGTTCGCACAATTTCTTTGATGGTCGCGGGAGGAAGTATTTTCGATTCGTGCTTAACAGTCAGAAGAATGAGATTATTCGACTCATGCTTTAACAGCTCGACATCTTCACCCAATGGCGGGATCCATCCTGACCGTGCCATATCATTAGGCCCGCAGGGAGTGTATTTCAACTCACTTAACTGTTCATCCAGCTTGTCTAATTCCAGAGCTTTTTGGATGCGGTAGACTACAAGGCTTTTGGGTTTAAATTGGCTCATCGTGGCCCTCAGCTGTTGCTTGATTAATTTTAATAAGGTCAGAGACACGCTCGCGGATCACGACACACTCCCAGTAAGTTAGAGGCTTAGAGCTCAGCACTTGTTTAAACTGCGCCACGGCAATATCAGGTGCTGTCCGATATTGTTCGGCGATATCCTGACAAAATTTCTCAGTCTCTGGGTTATGCAGCTTTTCAGAACAATGGAAGCGTTTCATGCCGCAGCTCCCTTTTTCGAGTTATCCGCTAATTTGACCGCGAAGATTTCTGAAGCTTTTTTCCCATCCCCGCTGCCTTTAAATATGCTTCTCCGGGCAGTCACACCATGAATAGCGAAGGCTTGATAAAGCTCACGAATATCAGGCGCATCGTGGCATGATGCGATGACATGAACCCCGCGTTCAGGCAGCAACTGGAGCAGTTTGGTAAGCTCAATCTGCATAGCGGGTGTAAAACCGCTGGCATGGTAAGCCGTGAATCTGCCGGGATTAACATATGGTGGGTCGCAATACACCACATCACCCGGGCGGGCCATTGATAGCGTGGTCTGGAAGCTGGCGCAAAGTAAAGTTGCTGAGGACATTTTCTCAGCCATTGCGTATAACTCTGTCTCTGGGAGATAGGGGTTGGCGTAATAACCCCAGGGGACGTTAAAGATGCCTTTCCGGTTGTATCGGCATAGTCCGCGATGGCCAAACCTATTCAGATAGATAAACAGAGCAGCTTGAGTGTCACTTGCACTATCATGATTATTGAACTGGCTTCGCAGCTCATAATAGGCGTCCTCAGAACGCCCGAGACAGTAAAGGCGTTTAAGCTCAGAAAGTACCTTTTCAGGCGACTTAAAAATACTCTGGTATGTATCGATCAGGTCGCTATTAATATCGGCCAAAATGTATTCTGGGTAATTCGTATTCATCATTACAGCGCCTGAACCGCCAAAGGGCTCAATAAGCCGACCACCTTTCGGTAGTACATGCTTAAGACTTGCCATAATGTTGTGTTTGGCTCCTACCCACTTCAGAACGCTTTTCATTTCATTCTGGCTCCAGAATATTAGGACGCAGTGATCGCGACCAATGGGAGCGAGATGGCATATAGCCATCCCGTCAGGAAGCTTGTTTTAACGTTATCACGCCCATGAAATTGGCTATTTCGAAAAGGCCGACAAAACGAGAGCGTTTTGTCAGACACGGACAGGCATGATGATGTCGTAATTGTTTTTGTTTACTGAAATCAATATGCCGGTCGTTGTATCACGCAAAGCAATCTGTGCGGCTTCTCCTTCTTCCGAACACGCCCCCAGGCTTGCCAGTGATTCCAGGAGGTAATCGGCATTCATACCGATATCAACAATTGTTTCGGGCTCGCCTGCCTCTTTCGCAATGTCCATCACCTCTTTGCAACTGATTGCATTTGAGCCGGGCGACTTAAGCTGTAGGGCGTTGTCTTTGAATGACATCACACAAACACTGGTGTTGTTTGGCGAGCCCTCTTTAAGCAATGGGGTTGCGCGTTTTAGTGCGGTGGTGAGTTCAGAAGGATCAACCTTAAACAGTTCAGTATTTTTGGCTACCGTGCTGGCCACGCGCTTCCAGTCCGGGTAACGGCCATCGACAAGATTTGAAATGACTGTATGGCTTCCGAGCGTAAATGTCAGGTTACGGTTGCTGTAGTCAATTTTGAATTGACCCTGGCTACCGCTCAGGATTTTATGGAGCACGGGGAAAACCCCGTTGGGTAAAATCACACCTGCATTCGTGTTACTGATAGAGGTAGGAGCTGTCGGAGATTGAATCTCATCGCCCACGTCATCGCTGAAGTCGATATCATGAGAACTGACGGCCATACGATGTCCATCAGTGGCTACAGCAATAAATTGGCCATTATCGATACCGAGGTAGACCCCATTCATATAAAAGCGGACATCGTTCTGAGCCGCAGCGTGGCTGACACGCTTGATAATCTGACTCAGCATCTGCGTTGGAAAGTAAACGCTGTAATTATGTTCCAGCGTCTCAGCCTGAATTTCGGGTATATGGTCTAAGCAAACCGGGATGTTATAGGAGTTTTTGTCGGTGCGAATGACAAGATGGTTTTTTGCCGCATGGAAGCGGACGTTAATTTCATCTTCGCCGCGCATGTTGCGGATTAAAGAAAAGAGTTGTGTTGCAGGTACTGATACGTCCATATCACCATTGCCCCCCGATACCGTCCCTTTACTGGTAATTTGGGCAGAGTTTAAGTCAATGCCAAGGGCAGAAAGACAATCCCCACGTAACCGCAGCGTGATCATCTCCAGTACTTTCATTGCAGGAGACCGGCGAATAACCATACACGGCATTTCGATAATTTTGAGAAGTGCTTCAGCAGAAATATCAAACCCTGGAAGCTCTTTAAATGATAAGCGTCTTGCCTTTGGTTGAACTGCGTCTATTGTAGATGCGTCTGTCATTTTACTGTCTCCCATAATTATCCGTGTTAAATTAATCGTACCCCCGGTCAATCAAGTGACGAATAGCAAATTATGAAAAAATGAAGTTTATTTGTGGTGACGGCGATAACCTAATTCAAACGCGAACTGCCATTGGTATTCATTTAAAGCACATCCAAGAGATGTGATGGCCTCAACAATTTCCTTTATAATGAGGTTGCCTGAATTCAATCTGTACTCGTAGTACCAACCTATATCAAATGCGATAAGCTGGAGGCGGAAAAGATGGATCTGAGGAACGTAACCAGTAACGCCGCTAAGCGCTTTTATATAAATGAGTTCCCCT
Organism: Citrobacter freundii complex sp. CFNIH4; assembly: GCF_002934505.1. Classification (NCBI taxonomy): domain Bacteria; kingdom Pseudomonadati; phylum Pseudomonadota; class Gammaproteobacteria; order Enterobacterales; family Enterobacteriaceae; genus Citrobacter; species Citrobacter freundii complex sp. CFNIH4. The sequence continues at coordinate 9,801 of NZ_CP026234.1, read as the reverse complement.
TCCATTTCTGATAGAAAAACCATGTCAAGAATATTGGACGCGAAATTCGTCATGGTGAACATAAATTGAGCCTCTTTATTGAGCCTCGCGTAACACATCGGATGCCTTAAAGTAGCCGAGTCGGTGCATCATTTTATTGATCTGACCTACTTTGCCATCAGACCCTTCATACTTACTCAACCGGTGAAGTAAGATACGCATGGACATCAACACACTGTCTGATGCGTTATCACCACGGGTAAGTAGTTTATCAGTACTATCTGAGTATGACCCCGTAAGTGCCGCGCTCACCAAATCACCGGCAATAGCATCCGGGTGGCACAATGCCATCAAACCGATAATCAATGCCTGCCGATTAAGTTCCGTTTCTGTCAGGCCTGTTTTTGAAGTGAGTTCTGCTAGTAAATTATCAGTGCTCATTATCATGCTCCTTTTGCTTATGTTCTCCCGGTTGAATGGCGGAAGAGTCTTTACTACTGCGTGAAAATACATCCGCGACCAGAAATTTAGCTTTCTCTGAAGGACTCATAAATTTCCAGAGTTCATCAGGATATTCATCGTCATGCTTTTCAGATTTTTTCAATCGGGAGATTCCTTTTAATTTTGCAGCCATGCGGCTCCGTCCATACGGACGGATTGGCATTGTAAAATTTTGCTGCGAACTATCAATCAGACCAGTAAAGTGACGACCCATATAAATACCTCTAAGTGCAGTAGTTATTTTTTCCCGATTCAAAGCTCCGCCTTTAACGTCATACTACGGGATAGCATTACTGCAACGAAATATTCAGGGATTGTTTACGGCGTTTTGAAGGTGTTATCCATTACCGTTTTACTTCTCGCTACCCAGTCGTTTGCATCACTGCAATTGATGTTTGACGCTACGACCTGACGGGCGGATGTATAGATTGGACTTGCATAACCACCATTCCCGGCAACTACCAGACGGATACTGTTGAGATATGCGTAAACAGGATCCTGTAGGATTGTAGAATCGATGGATGCCTGCTGTTTACAGCTATCGCTACGCATCTTTACTACATCAGTTGCGACCATGACGCATTCAGGACATTCATTTTTAAGCTGAATGAACTGAGTTGGTGTCTGCCCCGCTGCTGGACTTCCATCTGCTCTAAGAGGAATATTGGCTTCAGCAATATTGATGCAGAAAGTCGATCCCGCAATTAGCGCCAGCAATAATTTCGTTTTCATATAACCTCGCCTTATTTAATTCAGATTTATCGAACTGAGCTTACTGCTTTAAGTGGTGAGTAAGAAAAAAAAAGGGTGACAAAACGGGGGGTGTTTTTTAACCTTAATCATATCCCATATGATTAGGTTGATTATGAACAATGCCAATATGCAGGGAGATGGTACTGAACATCGCCTGGAGCGCTTTTCCCGTATTCAGAAGGATGCGTTGGTACTTCTTCTTTTGTGCAAAGAAAAAGGCACTGCGATAGTGCCATTCACCAGGTTGCTGGGGTTTATTAACTCTGTTCCAGACAGCCAGGATGTAGCTGAGCCCAACCTACGTAAGTCACTCAAAACATTGCAGCAAAATGGCTATGTATGGAAGTACCGGAACAAAAACGATCTTACAGTTTCATTTGAGTTAACTTCATCAGGAGAACTCCAGGCAACTTCATTTCGGGTGCGAAGATTAGAGGCATGGGGCCAGGCAGACGAGTAAAACTCGTCTGCTGGTGGTTACACAGAAAGATACTTTTTACTGATAGTTAAAGCGCTGCGTCGTTTTAATGCAAATGGACGATTATCAGAAAGTCTGGAAGCATTACCGGCGCGAATGAATATGCGTTTCATCCTGCGGTCAAAATGTTCTTCTGACCAGCCGAAGGGATACGTACCCTTAATACCATCTATTGGCCCGGCAAGAATGCGAGCGGTTTCGCTACGAAGAGTACTTCCCCTTAAACCAAATGAGCTAAGTTTATTTCTTATCAGACTTACAGAAAATTTCCTGGGTTTTAAAACACCCTTAATACAGTACAGATGTTTACTCATAGCATTACCCTTTTATTATGGGAACGATTAGCTGCGCTGCATAAAGTCGATGGATTGGCGTTTGTTTTCTTCGATTATCTTCATTGCCTCTTCAAGCCATCCAGCATCTTCACCCCGGCTGGTTAGCTCTTTGTGCTTTAGTTTGAGTGCAAATACTGCGTCATCAGCACCGGCAGTAAACAATTCTTGTCTGACTTGTTGTGTGCTGGTTGTACCATTTATAACACCAACCATATAATTCACGATATCAATAACTTGGGGGAGTAAATCTGGATCCTCATGATTAATCTCCTCGATACTGACAAACGGCAGTAACCGGTCAATCAGCATATGGGCTAGGTTGGTGATATTCAGCAGGAATAGGTTATCGTTCTCGGTGTCGCTTTTGCTTTTTACTTCTGATGCGGTAAACGACTGAACCCGGCGATTGTATTCGCACTGCCACTCCTTACAGGCACTGATCATCCAGTTCTGTATCTCTTCATCAGAAGCGTTGGATGATGGAATGTCCATCGCAGCAGGGAGAACTTGATCCCACGGGTAAACATGAGAATCAATCATCACGCCTTCCGCGTTACGCATTAACTCAGATAAAGCCACTATGATGCGGCGCATCAGATGGTTTTCAGTGAGGAGAGTAAACTCTTGTTTCGATGCACCAACGAGCTCGACGTTGAGTCCTGTCAGCGAGTCGTTAGTGTTTGGCATAGTAACAGGCCTCCTGCCCTAAAAGATGATTATGAACCAGTCCGTGGTCGCAGGGTTTAGTAGTGCCAGTCAGCGTATCCGATTTTACGCTTTCGTCTTGATCACCAGTGTTCACTGAGGGTAGTAAAGTTTTGACGACGTTTTTCATAAAGACCTTATACTGTCATGACAGTCGTATGTAATTTTAGATAAGTTCTATAAGACATCTCAAAAAATAATGGTAATCCGCGAGCAGATTACCATTCAGGCATTCATCAATCATAATATGCTACGGTTATTATTTTATAATACCGCACTGCTTTGCTATCTCGATAACATCGCCATTTTTTATGATGATACCCAGAGTTTGCGCATCCTCAATGTGTCTAGTGGCGCATCCACCGACAGCTTTAACCTGCTCGATGAGACGGTCTGAGGCAGCAGCAGTATACGCCAGTGTACTGTCTGGAGTGTTGAGACTGAACAGATAAAAGCCTGAGACAATTCCCAAAATTACCAGTAGTCCACTTCTGAGTATCGCCGAAAAAAGGGCCGCAACGCAAATTGCACCACCGGCATAAATAGCAGCCTGGCCATATGACATAGACCCATTTTCCAGTATCGTCTGGAGTGCGTTATTGAATTCATTCACGGCAATAATTCCCCATTAGTTATGATACAAATTAAAACAGATATGCTGCTAATCATTAAAAGGCTATCTCAGTTCCATAAGCACCAGTGCTTCCTGGAACTTCATCCTGATTTCCCAAATAATAATTTTCCATTGTTGGGGGCGAGTTGCGTGGTGTTGCTGGCCTCGCGTTCGTGTTTTGTGGCCTGCGGCTATAACTGGTATTCTGCCGGTGATCCTGCCCACGGTTCTGCTGGAGGTGACGACTCACCAGTTTATTACCGCCTACATTGACTTTGCGAAGAACATGCCCCTTCACGGGGTTGACAAGTACGTCCATAAAGAAGCGTTCTTTACCATCCTCCTTGATTAGGCGGGTACGCAATTGGGCCTCCAGGTACACTCCTGTCCCGACATGAAGATGATTGCGGGCCACATCAGCAAATTGACCAAGCAAAATGATCTGATAGTGTTCTTCCGTAATTTTCTCCAGACCAGATTTATCCTCCATTGAGGACTCAGATGTTGTTACATAAATCTTTGCGTAGATGCCGTGGGTAGGGTGTTGTCGGATTTCAGGCTCACGGCCTACAGTACCTTCGATAATTACTTTGCTATAGCCACGATTAGTCATACACCCTCCCCAGCTCTGTATCGGATGACATTATTATCAGCCTGTCCGGTCTGGTGACGAATGGTAATTCGTTAAATAATTGCACTGCACATCCATAAAAATAGTCAGGATATTAAGTTTGTGGTGAGAAGGACGGCACATCAGACAAAAAAAATCCCGGCCAGGCCGGGAAAGGTGATCTTTATGCCAGCGTACTCGCCAGCGTTCTCTTTGTTATGTCCCCATACTAAACATGTATGGCCCAGAGTGAAACAATTTTTGAAACCTGCAATGAAAATACATTGTGTTTCCATTTTGTTTACCTGAAAAGAGACGAAATGTATTATTGCTTGAGATGCCTTTTTGCCATACGTTTTAGGGTTTGGAGTATTGTTTGGTAAGCAGCGAGTTCATTTTTGTACTCAGCAATCTCCGTCTCATTCTTAACATAGTCGTTTTCAAGCTTAGCTATAGTATCAGTGTATTCTTGCATACTCTGTTCAACTTTTTTTGTTGCTGTACGAAACGCAGCGCTTTTAGTCGTTCTGATACCAACGGGGAATGTTTTCCCGATTTCCACGTCATGTTTATAGAAACTGCTGATGCTTGTATTCCAGACGCTTGGCTTTTTGTCGCTAGGCCGAATTTTGATAAATGTGATTCCAGGGATTTTATCCACAAGAAAAACAGTTTTTTCACTGCCTTCTGCCGCATTCTTTTTCATTCGAATTGTTTTTACGCCAACTTCTATTAATTCGACGCTGGTTTTTATTTTCGACGGGTTGTCTACGTCCATATCAATAAATACCCGCCAGCATGACTGGCCCTCTTTTATCGATGAAGGACACGCTTGTGGAAAATGGTCTTTGTACATGGTAAACCCCAACAACCTGAAATATGTAGGATAAAGATTAAGGGCATTTATGCTGCTTACGAAATTCGGGGCGACTCACTAATCACAGGGTGCGCTGGATTGACTCTGCGGCCTGTTGCCTTAGTGCGTTGCTGATACCAATTGCTTCAGCGAGATAAGCAAGATTATCCACCAGCACACATCGTGTCCCGGAACTGAGATCTCCAGTTACTCCCCAGCGGAGCATTTCACCAGGAGCCGGTTCATAATTATCCAGTTCACACTCAGGAAGGTCTACTGGCTCTCCCAGATAATCAATTAAGACCGGCCTGATATCGCTATATTCGGCATCAATACCAAGTGGCAGATCTTTCCTGACATATTGCCTCAGAACAAATAAATCCCTTTCGCTACATTGAGGGAAAATTCCAACCGGCAAGTTTGTGATAAGAATAGCTGCACCTTTTGAATCGCCAATTTCCTGAACGAGTTTTGCGGCGCACCAGACCGCCCCCTTCAGGAACTCCAGATTTTCATGCGATTGCTGTAATGACATATAACCTCTTTCTTATTGTCTGGCCCGCTTAAATCCATCGTTGCCATATGATTTAAAATACTCAGTAAACCCCTTATCGCTTTCACGAGTGTCGGCTGCGGCTTTCGAATTTGCCTCTTGCATGTCTCTTTCGCCTTTTTCCTGGCTGAGTTTCATGAAAGTCTTAATGTTATCGTCATTAGGGTCAGCCAGTACTTTCTGATAAGCCTTCTGGTAGCGCTCATCCAGGCTTAACCCTATTCCGAGACTCTGGCATCCGCTAATGCCGGTTATGAAAGCAATGATCAGAAACTTTCGTAGGTACGCACATTTCATCATTACTCCTACCGGGATGACCCGAGCATTTTGTTCCAGGCCGTAATCAGTGACTGAATCCCAGAAGTGGGCACAGGAGCAACCCATTTACAGCAGCTGAACCACAGGCGGTTAAACCGGTGAGGCATTTTCGTGATGTAGTTTTCCTTATACTCAAAGTTGTATTTATCACCAACGATGCGCGGAACTTCTTTGCAGAACGGACAGCGTTGAGCACCCGCGCTCATTTCAGGAACGATGATGAACTCGGTTTCCCCCAGCGTATCTGGATCCCACGGTTCGCGTTCACGCCAGCATGTGCCTTCTGGGAGCACGATATTCTCGTCGCATACGATGTATTCAAAGGTGGGAAATAACAGTTGATGAACACCGTGTTTACGCCAGCGCACTAACGCCAGAAACTCAATATGTTCTGAGCTATCGGCTTCCCGGGGAACAATAAAACGGTATACACCTGCTTTAGTCGGTAACCCTTCGCCCCGGATGCCAACTGGAGTCCAGCTTGGTTCTGTTGAGATACGGCGTAGTGCAGTCATAGTTACTCCCATTAAATTTTCTTCGTTCAATTTCCAGAATGAATCGATCTTTAAATCACTCTAACGGTAACTATTCCGATTACGAAATTCCGTTACCTTTAGGAATGATCGTGTTAACAGCCAGCATTGCATTTTTGAAGAAGTGTGCATTGCTACTTCTTAACTTAACAGAAGCATTAGAACTGACCGGGCTCAATGCCAGTAATGCGGTGCTGCGTCCCAGCCAGCGATAATATGAGAATAAACCCCACGAATTCAGGAATTCTCGTTTCATAATTGACATCAATTCAGATCTATCAGTCTGGTTAACTTTTGGGAACGTAATGAAAACTGCGCTATCCGGGTTCCGGGACAACCAACTGAAAACCTCTTCATTGGTGTAATAATACTTACCTTGCGTAAACACTCGCCCATTAAATCCTAATCGCACGACTGAGGACGGTATAATGTTATGGCAATAATCGAGCATGGGATATCCCATTTTCATCTGAGCGATATCAATGCGATTATCGCTCGGAATGCTTGCAGGTGCATTTGCATTTTTGAAACCGCGAGTACTGATCGAGTAATGACCGTCATCTGCATTCTGATAAACCCAGAATGGCTTGCAATACTCTTCTGAGTCTATAGCGGCTGTAAGATACGCTTCATCATAACTTTCAAATAACTTTTTTACTTTAGTCTGGTGGTCTGCAATATTTCTGGATTGAAGGTCTGGCCTGATTTTTAAAGGAATAGAATACACCGGTTCAAATGCCTTGACCGTATGGCCAGAACTCGTATGGTTTAGCAAATACCCAACCCACTCACGTTGAATTCCTTTTCCTATATACTCGCCGCTGTTCGCCCCTGCGTTGGTATCAAAACGCACGATAGATGTTCCACGCGCAGAAAGCATATTTTCAAATTCAGCACGGATAATGTTGGTATTTTTGCTAGTTAACGAATTCTGGAGATCATGCATATGTAGCCACCATTCATGTTTCAGCTTCGACTCTCACTATAATCACATGTTGAAATTTATTGTTACAGTGAGAATGAGGACGTTTTGCACCCAAAAATAAATAGCTTTTTCAACCGCAATTTGTGGGCATAAATGGTTTTTCTTAGCGTAAAAAAATAGCCGACTATGTCGGCTATTGTGACGATTCAACAGCTGGTGGTCAGAAAATGCACATCGAGGCGTATGCCGTCTTCTGGGAAACTTCAGTAGGGTTACGACCAATGAAAATACTACGGTTATTTTCTTTCTCGCTACGCATGAAGCGGTAGAGGTGGATGGCTACTCCATGAGCTTTCTGCACATCACGTCGGTGCAGCACAAGGTGCATTCTTTTTGGTGGTATGTGTGGGAAACGTTTCGCCAGAATTTGTCCAAGCACGTTAAGTGATTCACTGTTCTCGCGTAGCTGGTAAAGGTCTTCCACGATGAAAAAGATGTTATTCCCCCTGTCGAGTTCGTCAGGTACGGGGCACACTTTTAATCGGCACTCGATGACTTCACAACTCCAGTCACGATGAGGCAGAGACATGATGATGTTTTCTTTCTGCAAGACATTCGACATAAATCCCACCTCACGGTAAAAGCTGTATCAGTTTAACTCCCAAAACCCTTCGGCTGTGGGTTCTGCATTACGCACCGGCTCTCAGATTCCTTAAGGCTTTGATCCAGTATTATTCTTGAGAAATTTGAGTTCAGAACTACCCGGCTTCCCTTTTTGGGCCGTCTTGATAAATTCCCGCTCTTTGAAATACCACCGTTCAACAATTTGTGAAGATAGCGTATTGGATTCCAAGGCATAAGCCTGCAACTCCCTCCATGCAGCTATGTTATGCGGTTTGTATTTTGCCAGCTTAATATCCAGTTCTTCTTGCCAAGATCTGGCGCGTTTTGTAAAAACCTTTCGACCCAGCATTGGGAAAACCAAGAGCCCTGCTATATTGCCGACGAACTGTACAGACCAGTCAGAGGTTATGTAAAACCATATCCCGGCATTAACCGAAACCAGAACCAATAACCATGTTCCATACGCTCGCTGAAATGGAGGGAAGCAGTTATCTCGCCACATTCGAATACTTTTTCCAATGCTGTTCAGCAGGTTTTCGTTTGTTTTCATCAGTTATCTCTGTTCCTCTTCAGCATAGGCCGTTTGTATCAATTCAAACCTGTTCACCCTGACTACTTGAAGAACTATCTGATCGGTAATGCACCTAACCGGCGTAGTGCATCAGTAACCTCGTCTATGCCGAATAAAGACATTGGCGGGACTTTATCTCCAGAGATTGAGCAGGCTGTACACAATGCATTGTATGAGCTTACTCGTTCACGATGTAGAGACTGAAGGCTTACGATCAACAGATCTCGCTCTGGGCCCGTGGTAGCTCCTATAAGGTCAAATAAACTTTGTTTAACCACTTACGTAATCCTCCGTCAAAATCAGTCAAGAGTGCGCTCATTCTCCTCAGTTTCATTTTTTAATGAACGGAAAAGGTCGACAAATCAGGCGGTATTAAAGACACCATCGTCTTTTAGTCCCATCCGTGTGTATACATCATTAATATGCTTGTGAATATATTGAAGATCACTTGCCTGCTCATGCTGTCTGATACGGTCTTCATGGCGAGAATTGGATAACCGAATGCAACGTTCCCGTTGTTCAACAATGTACTCAGTACACTGGGTATGTTCAAACATGACCTCTCCCCATTGCCTGGCAGCGCGGAGATACAACCCTCTTTCTTCCAGGTCCCGGGCAAGTATCACCGATTTGGTCGCTGGTATCTGGTACATTTCTTCAGCGAGCAGGAACGCTGCTGCACATTTTCTTTGTCCCATATCTACCTCTACCCTTTGTATAGAGTCGACATCTGGGCAGAAGTGAATGAGATTAACTCTTCAACCTGCCATTCGCTGATACTCTCCTGGTGGATAACCGAGTCCAGAAGTGAGCAGAAGACCCGACCTTCACAGAAGGCATCGAATAAGGTTTGCCAGGCACCGGCGAATCGCCCGGCCAGTTTACTTCGCTGACGTTTACTGCGGCAGCGATGCAATTCTTGCTGAAACAAGGATTCGTTTTCCGCACTGCTTTTTTCATGCAGAGCATCCCATAACTGGTTGAACCGTGTTTCAGTACAATTTCTGGCCGTTACCATCGTCATAATATTTCCTTCAGAGGCGGTTAAGCCTGTATCAATGTTGCTATTTGATATCTATTTTCCACGTAATATTCAGGTGACGAAATCTCAGCTATAAATCGCTGATGGCTAATTAGTCTGACCCGCATTTCTCCCGGTTGTACGCCCCACCAGGTAGCACCCATTCTTTTGACATGTTAATGACGGGCAATGTATAGACCGGATTTACCGCTTGCAGCAGCGCTTCCTCATCCGTGATATTAATAGGAGAAATATTCTGGCTTAGATCCAGAACATTTATTCGTTTACGACTGATAGTGACCCCAAAGCGGTTTTCATAGTTGGCCATTGCGTGAATACGCTCGGGGAAATAATGTTTGATGGTTGCCCATATGCGAGCACTGTTGTATATACACGTTAAGCATGAACTGCGACCCCATCCAAGAC